>NZ_CP082966.1:300000-540000 GCF_019968605.1 Polaribacter litorisediminis | reverse complement strand
TCCGTGTCTCAGTACCAGTGTGGGGGATCTCCCTCTCAGGACCCCTACCTATCGATGTCTTGGTAAGCCGTTACCTTACCAACTAACTAATAGGACGCATAGCCATCTTTTACCGATAAATCTTTAATTACAAAATGATGCCATCTCGCAATACTATGGGATATTAATCTTCATTTCTAAAGGCTATCCCCCTGTAAAAGGTAGGTTCTATACGCGTTACGCACCCGTGCGCCGGTCGTCATCTGTGCAAGCACAATGTTACCCCTCGACTTGCATGTGTTAAGCCTGCCGCTAGCGTTCATCCTGAGCCAGGATCAAACTCTTCATTGTATATTTTTAATATTATAATGAATAAGTTTCAAAAGAATTTGTCTAATTATTTAAACATGGTTATTCTACTCTTTGTTTACGCTGTCAATTTCAATATTTTCAATGAACTCTTAGGGAATCGCATGAATGCTATAAACACTCACTATGAATCCTAATTTGTAGAAACACTAGAATCGAACTAGTTGGCTCCTCGCAAAACCTTTCCAAAATCTCTTGATCTTTTTTGATCTTTTTTGCTATCTCTGTTAGCGGGTGCAAATCTAAAACTTATTTTTAATCTGACAAGAAAAAATAAATAAAATTTTAATTTTTTTTCTAAACCCTAAACTTGAACTTTTTTACCCCCGAAATTTCGGACTGCAAACATACCACAAGTTTATAACATCAACCTAATAAAAATTTAATTATTTTTTAAATATTTATTAACATCTAAAAAATAAAATAATCTTAATTAAACCAATATAACTAACACAAATCTCAATGAACTTCGCAAACCCTATTTCCGTTAGCGGGTGCAAATATACAACCTGTTTTAACAATAACAACTGTTTTTTTAACTTTTTTCTGATTAATTTTTAAAAGGATTTTAACCCTTTGAAAATAGGCTTTTTATCCATCAAAATAATTTTATACCTTTTTGAAGTTTATTCATTTTTAACTCTAAAGTGTATTGGAAATTCTAATTATACAGTTCTTGTGCACTACTTTTTTAAACTTCGTTGAGTAGATTTTAAATAAAACTCTTGATTTAAAATGCCTAAAACCGGGTTAGGGATTGCAATGACATCCTTTTGTGAGGTACGAACAAAAGATATAATGGAAAGCCCGACCTTTTTTCTATTCAAAAACTTCATTTATTTACAATTGGTACCTTAAAAAAGGAACCCCCAAAAGAGAAACTAAATCAAAATTTAATAAGTACATATATATATTGTGTGAAAAATTGTTTTCTAATATCTTTGCACGCTCAAATAGTATACATCAAATGATTAAAATTACTTTACCAGACGGAACTATTAAGGAGTTTGCTAAAAACAGCACTCCAATGGATGTTGCAAAAAGCATTAGTGAAGGGTTTGCTAGAAATGTAATATCAGCAAACTTTAACAATACCACCGTTGAAACCGCTACACCATTAACCACTGATGGCTCCTTAATTTTATATACATTTAATGATGATGGTGGTAAAAAAGCTTTCTGGCATTCATCTGCTCACATTTTAGCGGAGGCCATTTTAAGTTTTTATCCAAATGCAAAGTTGACGATTGGACCTGCAATTGAAAATGGTTTTTACTATGATGTAGATTTAGGTCATGATGTTATTTCTGATAAAGATTTTAAACAATTAGAAACTAAATTTTTAGAAATTGCACGTGGTAAATACGAGTTTTCGATTCGATCGGTTTCTAAAGCAGACGCTTTATCATTATATAAAAAAGAGAAAAATCCGTACAAAGTTGAATTAATCGAAAACTTAAAAGACGGCGAAATTACTTTTTGTGATCATAGCACCTTTACAGATTTATGTAGAGGAGGTCATGTTCCTAACACAGGAATTATAAAAGCGATTAAAATAATGAGTGTTGCCGGTGCTTATTGGCGCGGTGATGAAAAAAATAATCAGCTAACGCGAGTTTATGGAATTAGTTTTCCGAAGCAAAAAATGCTTACTGAATATTTAGCGCTGTTAGAAGAAGCTAAAAAAAGAGACCACAGAAAACTGGGAAGAGAATTAGAGTTATTTACATTTTCTCAAAAAGTTGGCGCTGGTTTGCCTTTATGGCTTCCTAAAGGAGCTGCCTTAAGAGGGCGTTTAGAAGATTTCCTGAAAAAAGCTCAGAAAAAGGCGGGTTACGAAATGGTGATGACACCTCATATTGGTCAGAAAGAATTATATGTTACCTCTGGGCATTATGAAAAATATGGTGCAGACAGTTTTCAGTCGATAAAAACTCCTAAAATGGATGAAGAGTTTTTATTAAAACCGATGAACTGCCCACATCATTGTGAAGTGTACAACTTTAAACCTTATTCTTATAAAGATCTACCAAAGCGTTTTGCAGAATTTGGCACGGTATATAGATATGAGCAAAGTGGCGAATTACATGGATTAACACGTGTTAGAGGTTTTACTCAAGATGATGCTCATATTTTTTGTACGCCAGAACAATTAGATCAAGAATTTAAAGACGTTATAGATTTAGTGTTATATGTATTTGGATCTTTAGGATTTGAAGATTTTACTGCGCAAGTTTCTATTAGAGACAAAAGCAACCCAGATAAATATATAGGTGATGCTGAAACTTGGGAAATTGCAGAAAATGCCATTATCAGTGCTGCCACAGATAAAGGTTTAGATTTTGTGATTGAAGAAGGTGAAGCTGCTTTTTATGGTCCTAAATTAGACTTCATGGTGAAAGACGCATTGGGCAGAAGTTGGCAACTTGGAACCATTCAAGTTGATTATAATTTACCAAAACGTTTCGATTTAACCTATAAAGGAGCCGATAATCAATTACACAGACCTGTTATGATTCACAGAGCGCCTTTTGGCTCTATGGAACGTTTTATCGCGGTTTTACTAGAGCATACAGGGGGTAATTTCCCGCTATGGTTGACTCCCGATCAAGTTATCTTATTGCCAATCAGTGATAAATATCAAAAATATTCAGAAAAAGTTTTAGAATCGTTAGAAAATTCCGAAATTCGCACGCTCGTAGACAACCGGAATGAGAAAACTGGACGAAAAATACGAGATGCAGAAGTAAGCAAAACCCCATACATGGTTATTGTTGGGGAAAAAGAAGAGCAAGATGGTACCGTTTCGGTAAGAAAACATGGTGAAGGCGATATAGGTACCTTTACTATTGAAGAATTTATTTCTTTAATTAAAACCGAAGTTAGCACAACATTGAAGAAATTTTAATTAATTTTGAATTTCATAAGGAAAAATAAAGATTGTTAAAACAATTATAAGTTAAATTTAAAAATTATAGGTCATAGCAATACGTAGAAGCAGGTCGAGAAGGCCGTTAAGAGTAATCAAAGAAGATCAACATAGGATTAATGAAAAAATAAAATATGTTGACGAAGTTCGTCTTGTGGGCGATAATGTGGAAGTTGGTGTATATCCTTTAGATAAGGCAAAAGCATTAGCTGTTGAACAAGAATTAGATTTGGTAGAAATTTCACCTAAAGCCAAACCTCCCGTTTGTAAAATAATCGATTACAAGAAGTTCTTGTATGAGCAAAAGAAGCGTGAGAAGAGTTTAAAGTCTAAAGCAACGAAAGTTACCATAAAAGAAATTCGTTTTGGTCCTCAAACAGATGAACATGATTACGAATTTAAAAAGAAGCATGCCGTAAAATTTTTACAAGATGGTGCTAAATTAAAAGCATTCGTGTTCTTTAAAGGCCGTTCTATTATTTTTAAAGAGCAGGGACAAATTTTATTATTAAAATTGGCTCAAGAATTAGAAGAATATGGCAAGGTGGAACAATTACCTAAATTAGAAGGAAAACGTATGATTATGTTTATCGCTCCTAAAAAAGGAAAATAAAAAAGCGTTCTTAAAGTTTAAAATTTTTTAAAGTTCTTAAAGTTTTGTTTGTACTTAACTTTACAACTTTCTAAACTTCAACTTTACAACTAACAATATTAAGCAAGTTAAAACACGAAGGAGAAATGCCTAAAATGAAAACCAAATCTAGTGCCAAAAAACGATTTAAGATTACTGGTACTGGTAAAATTAAAAGAAAGCACGCGTTTAAAAGTCATATCTTAACAAAGAAGTCTAAGAAACGTAAGTTAAAGTTAACACATCATACTTTAGTACATAAGTCTGATGAAGCTAACATTATGCAACAGTTAAGATTGAAATAATCTTAATTCGGGAATTTAATTATTAACCATGGAGTTAGGCTAAACAAAAAAAAGAGTTTGCAGTTTGCAGTTTACAGTTTACAGTGATTAAATCACTAAGAACCAATAACTAATAACTAAGTAGACCGCCTACTACAAAACACATTGAAATTATGCCAAGATCAGTAAATTCAGTAGCCTCAAGAAAAAGAAGAAAAAAAATCTTGAAGGCTGCAAAAGGTTACTTCGGACGTAGAAAAAACGTTTACACAGTAGCAAAAAATGCGGTTGAAAAAGGAATGCTTTATGCATACCGTGACCGTAAAAACAATAAGAGAAACTTCCGTTCTTTATGGATTGTGCGTATTAACGCTGCAGCTCGTTTACACGGAATGTCTTACTCTCAGTTTATGGGTAAAGTAAAAGCCAATAGCATCGAATTAAACCGTAAGGTTTTAGCAGATTTAGCGGTAAACAACCCAGACGCTTTTAAGGCAGTTGTAGAGAAAATTAAATAAATATAAATTACTTGCTTATATTAAAACCCAAACGTAAAGTTTGGGTTTTTTTCTTAAATTTACATTCATAAAAATAAACTCATGAAAATTAAACTAATTACCATATTCTCGATCTTACTTTCTTTTGTATCGTTTGCACAAGAAGAAACAAAAGAAGAAACAAAAGAAGAAATTCAAGATTCAAATTCAGTTGAAAACCAGTTTGACAAAATTTATCGTATCTCAACAACCTATCAAACTTACAAGGTTATTGATAAAGATAAATTTATCCAATTGAAGAAAAATATTTTAGACTCCTTAAAAGTTGCTAAAAATTTAATTATAGAAAAAGAAAGGCTCTTAAAAATAGAAAGAGATAATATTAAAAAAACCAAAGATCTTTTAGCTAAAACCCAATTAGATTTGGAAACAGCCAATAAAAAAGAAAATTCAATTTCTCTGTTGGGTACCCAATTAGAAAAAAAGACTTACAATATTTTACTTTGGAGTATTATCGTTCTATCCCTTTTAGCTTTATTTTATTTTATCTATAAATTTTCAAAAAGTAACGTTCTCACCAGAGAGGCTCAAAATAACTTATTAGAAATTGAGCAAGAATTTGAACAACATAGAAAAAAATCTATTGAAAGAGAACAAAAATTAAGGCGACAACTACAAGACGAAATAAACAAATTAAGAAATAGTTAAATTAATAGACTAAATGATTTCCAGACATTGTTTCTTTCCTATTTTAATTCTAAATCAATAAAAAATAAATAGAAAATACTTATATTAATAATTTTATAATCACCTAAATCTATAATTAAATGAATCTAATTTTTTAGTGTATTAAATAGTATTTCCTTATATTTTGGTTCTGAAAAAACAAACCAATTTAAACTACTTAAAATTTATGAAAACCCTTTTTTATACTAGAGAATTTCCTCCCTACGTCTATGGCGGTGCAGGTGTTCATGTAGAATATCTTGCCACTGAGCTCTCTAAATTGATGGACGTTGAAGTTAGATGCTTTGGAGACCAAGACTTAAAAGATGGCAGTTTAAGTGTAAAAGGATTCCCTTATGACAATCCTGCTTTTGAAAATGCTGATGATAAATTAAAGGCTATATTTCAAACTTTAAGCACAGGGCTACAAATGAATGCAGATGTAATTGATGCAGATGTGATTCATTGCCATACTTGGTATGCGCATTTTGCAGGCATCATTGCAAAACTTTGTTACGGAATTCCGCTTGTTATTACCACCCATTCTTTAGAACCTCTTCGACCCTGGAAAAGAGAGCAATTAGGTCGTGGTTATGATACTTCTTCTTGGATTGAAAAAACAGCGATTGAAATGGCAGATGCATTAATAGCCGTATCCGAAGAAACCAAAGAAGATGTTTTAAAGTATTTTAATGTTGATGAAAGTAAAGTTAAAGTTATTTATAACGGCATTAACCTTCAACAATATATAACAACTTCAGAATCGGATACTTTAGAAACCTACAATATTGATAAAACAAAACCGTATGTACTTTTTGTTGGAAGAATAACACGACAAAAAGGAATTATTCATTTAGTAAATGCTATTAAATATATAGATCCAGATACTCAAATAGTATTGTGTGCAGGCGCTCCAGATACAAAAGAAATCGGATTAGAAATGCAAGAGGCGGTTCATGAAGTTCAAAAAACACGTAAAAATGTAATTTGGATTGATAAAATGGTGACCAAAGAAGAAATTATCCAATTATATTCTCATGCAGCTGTATTTTGCTGCCCATCTATTTATGAACCCTTCGGCATCATAAATATTGAAGCTATGGCTTGCGATACAGCAGTTGTGGCGAGTGCCGTTGGCGGCATCAAAGAAGTGGTTGTGCATGGAGAAACTGGTTTTCTAATTCCGGTAGAACAGCAAGATTCAGCTCCTTTTGAACCCGTAAATCCAGATAAATTTGCAAAAGATTTAGCGGATGGTATTAATACCCTGACAAGAGACCCAATATTAAGAAAGTCTATGGCTAAAAAAGGGAGAAAAAGAGTAGAAGATCATTTTGATTGGATCGCAATAGCAAAACAAGTAAAAGAATTATATAAATCATTAAAAAAATAAGGAAATGATAAATGATAAAGTATTAGGAATTATTTTAGGGGGAGGCCAAGGGTCAAGACTATATCCTTTAACAAAAGATAGATCAAAACCCGCTGTACCTATTGCTGGGAAGTATAGATTGGTAGATATCCCAATTTCTAATTGTATCAATTCTGATATTAAAAGAATATATGTTTTAACACAGTTTAATTCTGCTTCTTTAAATGCACATATTAAAAACACGTATCACTTTAGTTTTTTTAGTTCTGCTTTTGTAGATGTATTAGCGGCAGAACAAACCATACATAGTGATAAATGGTTTCAAGGAACTGCTGATGCTGTAAGGCAAAGTATGCACCATTTTTTACAAAATGATTTTGAATACGCGTTAATACTTTCTGGAGATCAATTGTATCAAATGGACTTTAATGATATGATTGAAAAACACAGAAATAGTGGTGCAGAAATATCTATTGCCACCTATCCTGTAAACGCAAAAGACGCAACTTCCTTTGGTTTGTTAAAAACTAATAATGAAAATATAATTACTTCTTTTATTGAAAAACCAGCTCCTGAACTATTACCAAATTGGACTTCTGATGTGGGCGATGAAATGAAATCTCAAGGCAGAGATTATTTAGCTTCTATGGGGATCTATATTTTTAATAGAAATTTATTAGTTGAGTTGATGAATAATCCTGACACGAATGATTTTGGAAAAGAAATTATACCACAAGCCATCGATAAGCATAAAACATTAAGTTACCAATATGAAGGTTATTGGGAAGATATTGGTAGCATAGATTCTTTTTTCGAAGCTAACTTAGGTTTAACAGATGATGTTCCTCAATTCAATTTATATGATGAAAAAGGAATTTATACTAGACCAAGAATTTTACCTACTTCAAAAATTTCTGGGACAATTTTAAATAAAGCAGTAATTGGTGATGGTTGTATCATTCAAGCAGAAAAAATAGAAAGAGCTGTTATTGGAATCCGTTCTAGAATTGGTAAAAACTCATTAATTTCTAATACCTATATAATGGGTAATGACTCTTATGAGTCTTTAGCAGAAGTTGATAGTAAAGGCATAGAAATTATGATGGGTATTGGTAAAAGATGCTATATTCATAATTGTATCGTTGATAAAAATTGTAGAATTGGAGATGATGTTAGAATTAATGGTGGCTCACATATAGATGATATCGAAACAGATACTTATATGGTTAAAGATGGTATAGTAGTCATTAAAAAAGACGCAACCATAGCCAAAGGAACCGTCATAGGATAAAAAACTCTTACTTTTTATTATATAAATGAATCAATCTAATGCAAAATCAAAGTAGAATTGTCATAGAAAATGTTGCTCCTCAATTAAATCAGGGAACCGTAGCGATTAAGCGTGTTGTAGATGAAATTGTAAATGTTACTGCAGATGTTTTGGTTGATGGCCATGATGTACTTCAAGCAAGCTTGTTATATAAACACGAATCAGAAAAATCTTGGTCTGAGAAAAGAATGTATCCTACTTCTAATGACGGATACATGGCTAGTTTTCAAACTCCAAAACAGGGCTTTTATGCTTATAAAATAGAAGGCTGGGTAGATTATGCTTTAAACTGGCAACATGGAATTGGACGTAAAATTGATGATTATCAGCATGTAAACTCAGAATTATTAGAAGGAGCAGAACTTTTATTTGCTATTATAGATAACGTTCTTCCAGAAGATAAAGAATATTTATTACACCTTATTTTTATTTTTAAAAATACAGAAAAGTACGATGAAGCTATCAAAGAAGCAACGTCAGAAAGACTTACAAATATTCTTAAAAACAATCCAGAGAAATTCTTAACGCAAACATCTCAAGAATATCCTGTCTATGTAGACAGAAAAAAGGCAAGATTTTCTACTTGGTATGAATTTTTTCCACGTTCAGCATCAGAACAAGAAGGTAAACATGGTACATTTAATGACTGTCATAGGTTGTTACCGAGGGTTGCCCAAATGGGATTTGACACTTTATACTTCCCTCCTATTCATCCTATTGGTGAGGTGAACCGAAAAGGCAAAAACAACACGACGGTAGCGCAAGATGGTGATGTTGGCTCCACTTGGGGAATTGGTTCTAAATATGGAGGTCATAAAGACATACATCCTGAATTAGGTTCTTTAGAAGACTTTAAACATCTAGTTGCCAAGGCAAAAGAATTAGGAATTGAAGTTGCTATGGATTATGCCTTGCAAGCGGCCCCAGATCATCCTTGGGTAAAAGAGCATCCAGATTGGTTTAAATGGAGACCCGATGGAACCGTGCAATACGCAGAAAATCCACCAAAAAAATACCAAGATATTCTACCTATTTACTGGGAATCTAAGGATTATAAAAATCTTTGGCAAGAATGTTTAGACACTTTACTTTATTGGATTGATTGCGGAATTACTGTTTTTAGAGTTGATAATCCACATACAAAACCTTACTATTTTTGGGGCTGGATAATTGCTGAAGTAAAAAAACAACATCCAGATGTGTTATTTTTAGCAGAAGCATTTACAAGACCAAAAATAATGCAACAATTAGCAAAACAGGGATACACGCAATCTTATACTTATTTTACCTGGAGAGACTCAAAACATGAATTAATTGAATACATGAATGAGTTAACTCAAACCAATCAAAAAGAATATATGCGCCCTAATTTCTGGCCAAATACACCAGATATTAATCCATATCACTTGCAAGGTGCTCCAGAAAGCAAATATTTACAGCGATATGCTTTGGCAGCAACCTTAAGTTCTAACATCGGAATTTATGGTCCTGTTTTTGAGCAAATGATCGATACACCTATTGCCGGAAAAGAGGAATACTATATGTCAGAGAAATTCCAATTATGTCATTATGATTGGTTTAAAGAAAACAAAGTTACCTTTCTAATTTCTAGAATAAATCAAATTAGAAAAGAAAATGAATCGTTTCAACAAACCAATAACATTCAATTTTTAGAAACTGGTAATGAATCTTTAATTGCTTTTTATAAATGGAATGACGATAGAACTAATGAAACCTTAACTGTCATAAGTTTAGACGCTTACCACTCGCAGGCTGGTTCTGTTCAATTACCTTTAAACAATTTAAGAATACCTCACGGTCATAAAGTTGAAGTTGTAGACTTGATCACAAAAAACTCTTATCATTGGTTTAATGAATGGAATTATGTAGAGTTACATGCTACTTTACCTTTTCATATTTTTAAAATCAATAAATAATGCCAAAAGAACCATTTACAAATTCTTTGTCTGCTATCTTTTCCTCCAAAAATGAATGGGAAAACTTGATAGAAGACAAAAATTTTGTTTCCGTTTTTTTATCAGAAGTTTTAGAAGATTATATCATACGTCAGCGCTGGTATGCTGGTAAATCTAGCAAATTAAAATACATCGAATTAAGTGAATATTTTAGAATTCAGCAGGGCAACGAAGTCTATTTTGGTCTTATTTTAGAAGTAAATTTTGAAGAAGCATTTTATCATCATTATTTTTTACCGATAGCCTTTGTTTCTGATATTCATGACCATAAAGAAGGTAGAATTCTTCCTTTAAAGCTTAAAAACCAAAATGGTTTTATTATTGATGCGATGCATTTAGAAGCTTTTAGAAAGGTTGTTTACAATAGAATTATTGCTGCTTTACCTGTTGATAAAACACCTGTTCAATATCATAAAACAGAAGGATTTGATTTTCCTGCTTATGAATCCTCAAGATTTATGGGTGTAGAACAGAGCAACACGTCCATTATTTATAACGATACTTTTATCTTAAAATTCTTTCGAAGAATCTATGCTGATAAAAACCCAGATTATGAAATGAGTCGTTTTTTATCAGCTAAAAAAGATTTTAAAAACACCCCTCCTTATATGGGGAGCATGAATATTATCGACTCTGACAATGTACACATTACCATTGGTTTAATGCAAAAACTAGTTCGTAATAATGGGGATGCTTGGGAGTATTTTTTAAAAGAGCTACATGTAATATTTAAGGATATCGCGGTAAAAAACATTCAGTTTTCTGAATTACCAACCATTAACCTTTTTGAACGGAGAAAAATATCGGAACTTCCTCCTGAAATTATAGATTGGATGGGGTTAAACTTAATTGAAAAAGTGAATCTGATAGCACAAAGAACTGCAGAAATGCACATTGCCCTAGGCTCAGAATTTGAAGATACAGCCTTTACTCCTGAGCGTTTTAATGGTGATTATTCAGTTTGGTTAAAAAACAGATTGACCTATCAATTTCAAAACAGATTAAATTTAATGGAAAATAATCTTCACAAATTAGAAGGATATTCTCTACAATTAGCTAAAGAATTTTTAGACCAAAAAAACAAAATTAGAAAGCGCTTAGTCAATTTTGACTGGACAAAACTAAAAGGAGAACGCATTAGAATTCATGGCGATTATCATTTAGGACAAATTTTAGTGCAAGATGATGATTTTTGTATTCTAGATTTTGAAGGAGAACCAGAAAGCACCATCAGAGATCGCAAAGTAAAACAACCACCATTAAAAGACGTTGCTGGTCTCTTTAGATCTTTTAATTATGCAATCTACTCAACAATTTTTAGCAATGAAAAAGATGCTCTAAAAAGCAAAGAAGAACTTTTTGAATACGGAGAGTTATTGTACAAATATATGGTTGCTATCTTTTTAGAAACCTATAGAGAAGTTACACAAAAAGCCAATTTACACATTGGTTACACGAATGAAAGAATTTTTTTATTAAAATATTGCTTGTTAGAAAAAGCAATTTACGAGTTAGGCTACGAACTCAATTCAAGACCAAAATGGACAATTATTCCGCTAAAAGGTATTGTAAACATCATGAACTCATAAAACTATGGCACAAACAAAAGTACACAGTCTTTTTACAGAATTTGATATTAATTTATTTAAAGCTGGAAAACATTATCGATTATACGAAAAATTTGGTTCCCACATTATAACGTTAGATGGCATTAAAGGAACCTATTTTGCGGTTTGGGCACCCAGTGCAAAATCCGTTGCTGTTATTGGAGATTTTAATTTTTGGTTAGAAGGAGAACATCACTTAAATGTGCGTTGGGATGGCAGTGGAATTTGGGAAGGATTTATTCCTGGAGTTGAAAAAGGCGCTATTTATAAATATAAAATACACAGTTCTCATAGTAATATTCATACCGAAAAATCAGATCCGTTTGCAAGAAGATGCGAACATCCGCCAAAAACTGCTTCGCAAGTTTGGGAAGATAATTACCAATGGAAAGATAAAAAATGGATGAAAAACAGAAAGAAAAACAATGCACTAGATGCGCCTTTTTCTGTATATGAAGTTCATTTAGGTTCTTGGAAAAAACAAACCGAAGAAAATAGATTTTTAAGCTATTATGAATTAGCAGATGAATTGGTGAACTATGTAGCCGACATGAATTTTACACACGTAGAATTTATGCCCATCATGGAGTATCCCTATGACCCAAGTTGGGGATATCAATTAACAGGATATTTTGCACCAACATCCCGTTTTGGATATCCTGACGAATTTAAATTTTTAGTTGATAAATTTCACGAAAAAGGAATTGGAGTTTTATTAGATTGGGTACCTTCTCATTTCCCGTCAGATGATCATGGATTAGGATATTTTGATGGATCTCATTTATACGAGCATCCTGATAGACGCAAAGGATATCATCAAGACTGGAAAAGTTTAATTTTTAATTACGGCAGAAATGAAATCAAAGCCTTTTTGATTAGTAATGCTATTTTTTGGCTAGATCAATACCATGCAGATGGTTTAAGAGTAGATGCAGTAGCCTCTATGTTATTTTTAGATTACTCTAGAGAGGAAGGAGAATGGGAACCAAATATGTTTGGGGGTAGAGAATATTTAGAAGCTATCGATTTTATAAAAGAAATGAATACAGCCGTATATGAAGCTTTTCCTGATGTGCAAACTATTGCCGAAGAATCTACTTCTTTCCCTAAAGTTTCTAGACCCATTTACGATGGTGGTTTAGGTTTCGGAATGAAATGGATGATGGGCTGGATGCATGACACTTTAAATTATTTTGCCAAGGAACCTATCTATAGAAAACACCATCAAAATGATTTAACATTCAGTTTAAATTATGCTTTTACAGAAAACTTTATGCTTCCTTTATCTCATGATGAAGTTGTATATGGTAAAAAATCTCTCATAGAAAAAATGCCTGGAGATGAATGGCAAAAATTTGGAAACTTAAGGCTATTGTATAGTTTAATGTACACGCATCCAGGAACAAAACTAATATTTCAAGGAGGAGAATTTGGACAAACTTCTGAATGGGATTTTAATGGGAGTTTAGATTGGCATTTATTACAATACGATGTTCATAAAGGCGCACAAGCACTTGTTAGAGATTTAAATAACTTATACAAAAAAGAACCTGCTTTGCATCAAAAACAATTTTCTTCTGAAGGCTTTGAGTGGATAGATCATGGAGATCATGAAAACTCTATTTTATCGTACATTAGAAAAGGAGAAAACCCAAAAGATAATATCATTGTAATTTTAAACCTCACTCCTATTCCTAGAGAAAACTACAGAGTTGGATTGCCAAAAGCAGGGACGTTAAAAGAAATATTTAACAGTGATTCCAAAAAATATAACGGAACAGATCATTATAAAAACAAAAAATTAAGTTCAAATAAAAAAAGATGGAATCATAGAGAAAATTCTATTGAATTAAACCTACCGCCGTTAGGAATGTTAGCTTTTAAATTCAAATAAATAAAAAGAGGCTGCCCTTATATTATTCATATAAAAACAGCCTTTTTTTTAAAAAGTTCATAAAAAAAACTCACCTTTTTAAGGCTTTCAAAATTATGATGAATCAAGTTAAAATGAACGTATATACCAATTAATTATAAATAAATAAGCAATACTTTTGTAACAAATTAAGGAGTTTACTTAAAGGTAAAAAAAGTTTTAAAATTTATTATTTTTTACGATTATTGTGGAGCTAAAATCAACCAATTATGATTGTTAATACAGAATTAGAACAAAAAGGGAATTTATTTCCCTCAGAGATAATAGACTACAAAAAAGATGTAGACACATTACAATTCAGAACTAAAAACAATGTTATTCTACAAGTTACCGTTGTTAGAGATAGCGTTATTAGATTTAGATATACTACTTCCGGTAAATTTGAAAATGATTTCTCTTATGGAGTTACTATCCATGCCTCAAGAGGTTATAAATTTTTAAATATAACCGAAGATAAAACATACTACATCATAAAAACTTCAAAACTAATTTGTAGAGTAGAGAAATTAAGTTTACAAGTTAGCTTATATGATGCCTTAGATTTTAAATTAATAAATGAAGATGAAATTGGTTTTCATTGGGAGGAAAGTTATGAGTTTGGTGGCGATATTGTAAAGATGAGTAAGGTTTGTCAAAAGTCTGAAAGCTTCTATGGTTTAGGAGACAAACCCGTGGAAGTAAACTTAAAAGGGAAACGTTTTGAAAACTGGGCAACAGATTCTTACGCTTTTGGCAAAAATACCGACCCTATTTACAAAGCTATTCCGTTTTATACCGCAATTCAAGATAATAAAGCCTACGGAATATTTTTTGACAATACGTTTAAAACTCATTTCGATTTTGCACATGAACGAAGAAATGTAACAAGTTTTTGGGCACAAGGTGGTGAAATGAATTATTATTTCATTTATGGCCCAGAAATGGAAGATGTTGTTAGAAATTACACAGATTTAACCGGTAAACCTCATACTTTACCCCCTTTATGGGCTTTAGGATTTCATCAATGTAAATGGAGCTACTACCCAGAAAGTAACGTAAAAGAAATTACAAAGACCTTTAGAAATTTACAAATTCCTTGTGATGCCATTTATTTAGACATTGACTATATGGATGGTTTTCGCTGTTTTACTTGGGATAAGAACTACTTTCCAGATCCTAAAAGAATGGTAAAAGAACTAGAGGATGATGGTTTTAAAACAGTTGTTATCATAGATCCAGGAATCAAAATCGATCTAGAATATGATGTTTTTAAAGAGGCATTAGATAAAGATTATTTCTGTAAGCGTGCAGATGGCCCATATATGAAAGGTAAAGTGTGGCCTGGAGAATGTTATTTTCCAGATTACACAAAACCAGAAGTTAGAGAATGGTGGTCTGGTTTGTTTAAAGAATTAATAGAAGAAATTGGCGTTAAAGGTGTTTGGAATGATATGAACGAACCTGCCGTAATGGATGTTCCCAACAAATCTTTTCCAGATGATGTTAGACATGATTATGATGGTAACCCTTGCTCGCACAGAAAAGCACATAACATTTATGGAACGCAAATGGCGCGTGCAACATATCATGGTTTAAAAAAATATGCGTACCCGAAAAGACCATTTGTAATAACAAGATCTGCCTATTCTGGTGCACAACGTTATACCTCTACTTGGATGGGAGACAATGTTGCTACTTGGGAGCATTTAGCTATTGCAAATAATCAAGCACAAAGAATGGCCATGTCTGGTTTTTCTTTTGCAGGATCTGATATTGGTGGATTTGCAGAACAACCCCAAGGAGAACTTTTTGCACGTTGGATTCAATTAGGAGTTTTTCATGCTTTTTGTAGAGTACATTCTTCTGGAGACCATGGAAATCAAGAACCTTGGGTATTTGGTGATGAAATAACTGATATTGTTCGTAAATTTATTGAAATAAGATATCAATTACTTCCTTATTTATATACTGCATTTTGGCATCATATAGAAAAAGGAACTCCTATGTTAAAATCGTTGGTATTATATGACCAAGAAGATATACATACACATTATAGAAGTGATGAGTTTATATATGGAGAACATATTTTAGTGTGTCCTATTTTAGAACCGAATGCAAAAGGAAGAAGAATGTATATTCCGAGAGGTAATTGGTATAACTTCTGGACAGATGAAGTAGTGCAAGGAGGAAAAGAAATGTGGGTAGATGCAGATTTAGATTCGATGCCAATTTTTATAAAAGAAGGCGCAGTGATACCTAAATATCCTGTTCAACAGTATGTTGGTGAAAAGAATTTTGATGAAGTTACTTTAGATGTTTACTACAAAGAAGGGAAAGAAAAATCTCAATTATATGATGATGCTCATGACGGGTATGATTATAAAAAAGGTAGATATAGTTTACGTAACTTTAAATTAACTGGTAAAAAAGACGATTTTATCTTACAACAGTATAAAGAAGGTACATTTAATGCCCCTTATACTAAATTTAAGATTGTTTTACATAATTTACCTTTTACCATTACTGCTATTCAGATAGACAATGTAGAAGTAGAAATAAATCAATCTGAAACGAGCAAATCTCAATCTATTATTGTTGATAAAGAATTTACAGAGTTGCATTTATTTGGGAAATAAAAACTTCTAAAATAAAGTTTTTTAACTCAATAAAGAAAAAAAGCGATAGATGGTCTTCAACTATCATCGCTTTTTTTGTTTACAGAAATTACCGAAACAAAAAAACCTCCAATAAGAATTTGAGGTTTTTTTAGATTTAATACCATTTTAGACATATAAATTGGTATAACAAAGGAGTAATTTAAATTCCGTCTGCCAATGATTTTAATTTCTCAGTATTTTCAGCAAGCATCAATTCATCAATAATTTTCTGAATATCACCATTCATAATATTCGGTAAATCATATAAAGACAATCCTATTCGGTGATCTGTAACCCTTCCTTGTGCATAATTATAGGTTCTAATTTTCGCACTTCTATCACCCGAAGAAACCATTGAACCACGTTTTAAAGCATCTTCTGCATTTTTTTTAGCTAGCTCCATATCATACAAACGAGAACGCAATACTTTAAAAGCCTTTTCTTTATTTTTATGCTGACTTTTTTGATCTTGACATTGTGCGACCAAACCTGTTGGCATGTGTGTTAGACGAACGGCAGAATACGTTGTGTTTACAGACTGACCACCTGGACCTGATGAACAGAAAAAATCGATTCTTACATCTTTCGGGTTAATTTCTACGTCAAACTCTTCTGCTTCCGGAAAAACCATACAAGTAGCTGCCGATGTATGCACACGACCTTGTGTTTCTGTTTGCGGAACTCTTTGCACACGATGCACACCTGCTTCAAATTTTAAGATTCCATAAACATCATTTCCGGTAACTTCAAACTGGATTTCTTTAAAACCACCATTAGTACCTTCAGAATAATCTACCGTAGAAACTTTCCAACCTTTACTTTCACAATATTTAGAATACATTCTAAACAAATCTCCTGCAAAAATACTAGCTTCATCTCCACCGGTTCCTGCACGCAATTCTACTACTGCGTTTTTAGAATCTTCAGGATCTTTTGGTATCAATAAAAATTTAATTTCTTCTTCTAATTCAGGAATTCTAGTATTGGCCTCTTCTAATTGCATTTTCGCCATTTCTGTCATTTCCGCATCAGAACCATCAGCAATTATTTCTTTTGCTTCTTCTATATTGCCTGTTAATTCTCGGTATTCTTCCCCTTTTTTATTAACATCTCCTAAATCTTTATATTCTTTCATCAATTGCGCATAACGCTTCTGATCCATGATAATTTCTGGCTGAATAATCAAATCAGAAACCTCATCATAACGCTGCTTTACAATTCTTAATTTATCTAACATCTTCTACTCTTTTCTTGATGTGCGAATTTACAAATTTTATTCGTAATTATTTTTTATTTTCATTTAACTATATTTGATAAAAATCTTTCTGAAATGAAAAAAATGCTTCTATTTGGATGTTTTATTTTGATGCTATCTTGTAATGAAAATAGCAACAAAACACAAAAACCTACTTTTTTGATTGGAGAATGGAAGCGATTGGATGATAAACCTGGAAACCAAACTTATGAAATGTGGAACACTAATTTAGTTGGAATGGGTTATACAATAACAGGTGTAAAAAAATCTTTTCAAGAAAAATTGGCAATTATTACTATGAAAGATGCTTTGTATTTAGAAGTGAGAGGCATCAACGAACGACCAACACTTTTTAAATTCACTCAACAAACAGACACTTCTTTTGTTTGTGAAAATCAAAAAAATGACTTCCCAAAAAAAATAACATATTCCTTACAAAACAAGCAACTAAAAGCAATTGTTTCTAGTGATGATTTTAGAATTGATTTTGTATTTGATCGGATAAAATAAAATGGGTATCAAATTAATGCACTGTTTTATCTTTCCTGAACATCTCTAAACTCTGTTGCAACCAAGCCTGATATTCCTCAATACCCGCATACTGCTTTGCCGAATTTAACACTTCAAAGTCCGTATTCATGGTAACATAATACGGTTGTGATGCTGTTTGAAAATTTAAATATTGAAAGGTTGACCATTTATCGCCAATAGTTTTTATAGATTTTAAATGATTTTTATGTACCTTAATTTTAAACTGTTGCTCTTCTGGCAGTTCTTGACGATCATCCACATATAAAGAAATCAATACGTAATTTTCTTTTAATAGTTGATATACTTTGGGGTCACTCCATACATTTTCTTCTATTTTTCGACAGTTTACACAAGCCCATCCAGTGAAATCTAAAAGAATAGGTTTGTTGTTGGCTTTTGCAAAAGCAAAGCCTTGATCAAAATCTTTGAAACAATTCAACCCTAAAGGACAATCTGATGTCTGTTCATATAGACTGTAAAAAGTTGGAGGTGGAAAACCTGCCAATAATTTTAAATGAGAATTTTTAGTTAGCCCCGTACCAAGATATACTACAAATGCAACAATAAGAATAGCAAACGAAGTTTTAGGCAAACTAAATTTCTTTTTTCCATCGTGAGGAAAACGAATAAATCCAAAGAAATAAAACGCCATAAGTATAAAAATTACCATCCAAATACCAATAAATACCTCGCGTTTCAAAATTCCCCAATGTGCCACTAAATCTGCATTTGATAAAAATTTAAAAGCCAACGCTAACTCAATAAAACCTAATAAGACCTTTACGGTTGTTAACCATCCACCAGACTTTGGTAATGATTTTAATAAATTTGGAAACAAAGCAAAGAGTGCAAAAGGCAATGCTAAAGCCACTCCAAATCCGCTCATTCCTGCTGTTAATTGAAAAGCTCCTCCATCGCTGGTCAATGAGCCTGCCAATAAAGAACCAAGAATTGGCCCTGTGCAAGAAAAAGAAACTAAAGCTAGTGTTACCGCCATAAAAAATATACCAATCAAACCACCTGCACTCGAAGCTGAATCCATTTTATTGGACCAAGAATTTGGTAAGGTCAATTCATAATATCCAAAGAAAGAAAAAGCAAAAAAGATAAAAATGATGAAGAAAATTACATTCAACCAAATATTTGTAGAAATCGTATTTAAAATTTCAGGATCTACAGAATCTAAAAAATGAAAAGGAACACTTAATCCCACATAAATAACTACGATAAAAACTCCGTATAAAATAGCATTTGTTATCCCTTTCGATTTTGTGCCAGATTGTTTTGTAAAGAACGAAACTGTTAGTGGAATCATTGGAAAAACACAAGGTGTTAACAAAGCTACCAAACCTCCTAAAAAACCTAACATGAAAATTTTCCACAAATTACCGTCCGAAGTTACTATTTCTGATCCGCTGTTTAACCGATCTTTATTTGTAATATCTAAAAAAAGTTGATTGCTTAATGCTGCACTGCGTTCATCCACACTTACATTTTCTAGTTGTACAGGACTGCCATCAAGCGCTAAAACAAAGTTTTCTTCATTATTGAGGCAAACTTCTTTACAAACTTGGTAATTTAGACGAACATGAACTTGCTTTACCGAATTAGAACTTAATTTTATTCGTTGTGTAAATTGCACTTTATTTAAGAAAAAAGTTTCATCTACTTTAAAAATATCATTGTAAGCTGTAACTGTTTCACTCTCTTTTGCAACTCCTATCAATTCATAATTATCTTTCAAATTTTCGAAAGTTAATACAGAAGGTAAAGATCCGTCTTCACTTGTAAATTGAGAAAAAACGTGCCAATCACTCTCAATAAATCCTTTTAAAATAATATCATATTCGGTATCAGAAATCTTTTCAACTTTAGAATCCCATTTCACAGGGTCTAGTATTCCTTGTTGTGCATTCATTGAAAAAACAATAAGTGCCGTTAAAACTAAGATGATTTTTTTCATAATAAGATAAGGTGTTCTGCGCACCAAGAAGATGAACTCTTAGCACAATTTTAATTTAAAAAAAATAAAAAATTTCTTGAAACGAACTATCCTCAAGGCAGAGCCATATAGGTACCTGCCTGCCAGCAGGCAGGTTTCACTCATTTCATACTCAATCAAGTTGAGCACAAGCTTTGACCTAAAAAGGTCAAAAATCAAAATTCTATTATTTAGATTCCCGTTACCCAATCTAGTTGAGCATAAATTTCACGGAAATGACAATTTCAACGGAAACCCCGACGCAGAGCATCGATGAATTCTTTTCGATTAATTCGTTAATCCATTACAAACTTGAAGCCAACATTTACAATACTAGCGCTAAAAGTTGAATTTCTATCGTATTTATAAAGCCTAAGATCTACACTTTTTAAACCCAATTTCCAGACATGTTTACTCGCAAAAATATCTGTATACGAGACACCAAACCCGAACTGATTGGCCGAAAATTCTGATAAATCATAATCTGATGTATAATACCTATCGGTAGATAAGTGTTGATCAAAAGGAGCAAAATAATCTGCTGCAGTTTGGGTATAATATCGGTAAGACGGATAGAATGTAAACGTATCCGATATTTTTACGGGCACTTCAATACTCGCCGTATGCGACGTCAATCCCCAATCGTCAAAATAATAACGATAATAGGTTCTTATTACGAAAGCTTCATTTACGTAGTAATTAAATCGCATTCCTAGAGGTGTTTTCATTCGACTACTTGGCAACCGTTCTATATCGTCTGCTAGTTGAAAAACATCCGTATTCTTTTTAGATGTGTAATTTGGAATACTATTGGCATTACCAATGTAATAATTTGCAACATCTGCAAAATAAACACGCTGTAAAGGGTTTGCTAACCAGCCTTGTTGATTTACCACATCGAGAAATATAGATATCTGAGCATTTTTACTTAAAATCTGAGAAAAACTGAGCGATGCAGAATAGGTATTTCTTGTTTTATCTTGTATCGGATCAAAACCATTTAGAGGTCTCCAATTTGTGCTTGGATTTCCGTTTTGATCTAGAATCGTTACTCCATTAAAAAAACCTTGATTTAAATTACCATTCACTTGCTTATATGATTTCAATTCTGTGGGATAAATAGGACTCCAATTATCTAAATAAACTTTAGTACTCAACCCAAGAGAAGTATTTTTCTCATTAAATTGTTTTACAATTCCACCTCCAAACCCAACAGACGTATAATCATATTCCGCAGAAAATGAAGCGTTTACATTCCAATTAAAATTACGATCATCGGAAGTATGGGCATAATCGCCATTAATGGTGGTCCAAACATCACTTTTAGAAGCACCTGAAGATGCCACCCAAGGACTTCCAGTTATCCCGGCGACTGCAGCACTTTTGTCATCGTAGTCATCGTCATCGTCATCGTCATCCTCGTCATAACCATTTCCCGAAGCTCCAGTGGCATCAAAAGGATTTCCGTTACTTGAAGATGCAGAGCTATAGGCAGAAAAACCTGCATCAATCGTTAAAACATCATCTGCATTTATCGGTAAACTAATTACAATGGTAGAAGCCACATCTGTTAAATGTTCGTTCCCAATACCTCCTGTAACAGAAGCATTGTCGCCATTTTGAATATAGTAACTCGATAAAAAATCTACTTCTGTACGCTCTAAAACTCGCTTTTTATACACC
This sequence comes from Polaribacter litorisediminis, assembly GCF_019968605.1. Classification (NCBI taxonomy): domain Bacteria; kingdom Pseudomonadati; phylum Bacteroidota; class Flavobacteriia; order Flavobacteriales; family Flavobacteriaceae; genus Polaribacter; species Polaribacter litorisediminis. The sequence goes on along the minus strand of NZ_CP082966.1, from coordinate 518,281 downwards.
GCAACAGAATCTTGTTGGGCCGCTATTTTTCCGAAGAAGAAAATCGCAACGATGATACCTATTTTTTTCAAAATTATTTAATTTTTTAAACGTTAATTACAACCACAACCACCGCCAGATTTGCCGCCATTGGCGCCCGATGCTCCTTCTCTATATACCTGAAAAATAGTTTCATATTTATCCGCCTTTTTTTGGGCGAGTACCATGTCTGGATCATTAATATTTACTTTTTCATAGTCCTTTAGGGTAACACAAGCGCTTAAAAAAATAAATATGCCTACTACTAAAACCTTTTTAATCATTTTGTACATTTTTTAATTGAATATTTTTTGAGAAAATCATTTTATTATTTGCGTCTATGATGATACATTCTACCCCATTTAATTGATTGATAAAATCCAATCCAGTATGCACGCCCATCACAAAAATGGAAGTTGCCAAGGCATCTGCCAATTCCGCTGTTTTTGTAAATATTGTTGCACTTAAGATTTCTTTTGCAGGATACCCAGTTCTAGGATCGATAATATGTGTATATAAAGTATTATTAAATTTTACATATTTTTCATAATTTCCTGAAGTAACGACCGCGCTATTCTTTACAGGCATCCACGAAAATACTTTAGCCTTATTTAAGGGATTTATGATTGCCACCAACCAATCTTTTCCGTTGGGTTGTGTTCCCCAAGTATTTAAATCTCCAGAAGCATTGATAATACCAGAAACTACACCTTTTTCTTGCAGTAGCGCTTTTGCTTTGTCGGCAGCATATCCTTTTCCGATAGCTCCAAAGCCGATTTTCATTCCCTTTAATTTTAAAAATACCGAATGATCTTCTTCATTTAAAATTATATTTTGATAGCCTACCTTTTCAACTGATTTTTTAATCACTTCTTCGGATGGCATTTTTGTCATACTTCCATCAAAAAACCAAACTTTATCCATAGAAGCGTAGCTAATATCAAAAGCGCCATTCGTTAGTTTTGAAATTTTTATTGCACGTTGTATGAGTTGAAAAAGTTCTTTATCTACCTGAACTGGTTTCATACCTGCATTTCTGTTAATTGTAGAAGTTTGTGAATTTTTATCCCAAGAAGAAATCAACTTTTCAATTCTAGTAATTTCAGTAATAGCCATATCAATAGCGATGTTTGCTTCATCCGCATCTTTTGCTACCACAGTAATATCAAAACTACTACCCATTAATTTAAGCGTTCTTTTATAGGGTGGTTGACCAAAAGAAATTAAAGAGAAAAAAAGTGCAAATACATAAATTGCTGTTTTCATAAGTAGTGTTCGTTTTTAGTTGATTGAATTATGCAATAACGCTTAAAATATTTCCATTCAGAGAAGTCTTATAAACTTTTAAATTACTACTTCCTTTGCTATTTAAACCTCTACCAGAGGTGTTAAAGCGCGCTGAATGTTCTCTGCAGTAAAACTCATTATTTCTAAAAATAATTTTATCTCTAGGTTCATGACTGCATCTTACGGTTGCTGCTACATAATTACCAGATAAATCTCTAGCCACAACAATTTTGTTTTTAATCAAATAACCACCATTATTCTTTAAGGCACTTGAAGCTTCATTGGATACATCAATAGTTAAAAATGCTCCAGTAATTGGATCTGGATTCAAACCAATATCATCTGGAAAAATGTCTCCATGATCATTTGTGCAGCCCCCTAAACAAGTTACTGTTACTGCAAATGCTGCTCCAGCTCCTACTAACTTTAAAAATTCTTTACGATTCATACTTTATTTTTTTATTTTACAAATGAATTTAATTCTTTGATGTATTTTTCAGGCGTTGTTTTTTTATAACTCGTTTCTCCTAGTAATTTTCCATCACTATTTAATACAACTACAAAAGGGAAAATTCCGTTTTTGTTATACATTTCAAATAATTGTCCATTTGCTTTTGCTAAGTTTTTAGACAAGGCATTTTTCTTTTTTCTAGGAAAATCTGCTTGCAACATCACAAAATGTTCCTTAGCATAGGTTTTAAAAGTATTGGTGCTCCAAACCTCTCGATCTAATTTTATGCAAGGTGCACACCAATCTGAACCTTGGAATACTAAAATAATAGGTCTATTTTCTGCGGAAGCAATTTGTTTAGCGGTACTAAAATCTGTTTGCCAGTCTTGTGCTTTTATTGAAAAAGATAATAGAATACATCCTAAAATAGTTGCCAATTTTCTCATTTTTTTTGGTTTTAGTCGATAGTACGCTCCATCAAAAATCGTCTTGATTTTTTTGTGATGAAGCATCCTAAAGAACATTCAACGAACTCAATTGTTTTTTTAATTTTTTAAAATCTTCTAAAAGAAATTTCTTTAATCGTTATCCATCGATAAAAAATTACCATTCTGATCAAAATGTAATTCAATACCATTATTTAGAGACACCTCATAGTTTCCATTACTTTTAATTTCTGCCTTTGTTACTGAAGCATTGGGGTAGTTATTTGTAATATAATTTAGTATTGTTTGAGGAAGCGAAGCTGCGTCTATAGTAGAGCTGTCATTGTCCCCATTATCATCTCCGGAACCGTTGTCATCATTACCTCCATCATTACTGTCTCCAGAACCATTGTCATCTCCGGAACCGTTGTCATCATCACTTCCGTCATTATCATCTCCGGAATCATTGTCATCTCCGGAACCGTTATCATCATTACCTCCATCATTACTGTCTCCAGAGCCATTGTCATCTCCGGAGCCATTGTCATCTCCAGAGCCATTGTCATCATCACTTCCGTCATTATCATCTCCGGAATCATTATCATTTCCTGTCGTTATAAAACCACCATCACTATTAAAATATAATTCAACACCATTGCTAAGATATACTTCGTACTCTCCATAATCTTCAACTTCAGCCTCAATAATTGATGCATTTGGATAGTTTTGCGCAATATAATCGAGTATTGTTTGAGGAAGCGAAGCAGGATCTATGTAAGAACCATCAGTTCCATTTCCGCCATTATAACTTTCATCAGAATCATTCGTACCATCGTTGTCATCATCCGCATCATCGCCATCTTCTGTGCCATCATTATCTGAATCTGTATCCGTGTAATCAGCTTCACCATCGCCATCTGAATCGTCATTTGTAAAATCACCGTCGCCATCATTATCTTCATCTTCATCGGCCTGACCATCATTATCCGAGTCAGTATCTAAATAATTAGGATCTCCATCATTATCTGCATCATCATTGGTATAATCTCCATCGTGATTTTGATCTTCCGAGATGTCAGAAGCACCATCGCCATCATCATCTGTATCTTGATAATTTGGAGTTCCATCACCATCAGTATCCTTACTATTAACCATGATACCAAAATCAGTTTCAGTAAATACGGTTTCTGTTATACCTTCTTTATCAATATCAAAAGGAAAATTAATGCCATCTATATAATTAGTTTGTGAAATTGCTTTGGCCACATTTGCCAACTGCTCTATACTATTCACAACTACTTTTGTACCGTTGTTGTATGATAATATAACTGGATAAGAAAATTGGAATCCTAAATCGAAGGTCATACTGCTTTCATGATTTACTTGATTATAAAAACTACCATCTGATTTTAAATGACTTTTTACAACCTCTACCACTGTTTTTGCTGATGCACTTTTTTCTGTAGTTTGATTTGTTTCGCTTGGGTCCGTTAACTCATTATCACTATTCGATGTGCATGAAAATGTGAATAAAGAAATTAACATTAAGGAAATAATTGATTTTAAAGTTTTCATTTTTATAAATTTTAAAGTTGTTTTTAATTTTACAAGCCCTTTTTTTACGACTCTTCAAATACTATACAACCTCAAATAAAAATACCCTACCTTTATTAAGAAGGTTTTTTTGTTACTTTTGAAATCTCTCGTAAAACTCCCCGATTTAGAATGATAAAAGAATTAAAAAATATTTGCAAGCCTACTGTATTTGAGGAAGTCTTTAATAGTTACTGTAAAGATGTGAAGCGTTTTATTTTTTTTAAAACAAAAGATACAAGCCTCACAGAAGATATTGTTCAAGATGCTTTCGTAAAACTTTGGGAAGAATGCAAAAATGCTTCATATGATACTGTTAAGAGCTTCTTATTTACCATAGCAAATAATTTATTTTTAAATATTGTAAAACATAACAAGGTTATCGATAAACATCAAAAAGGATACACACATGAGCATAGTAACGAGACTCCAGAATTTATTTTTCTTGAAAATGAGTTTTATGAGAAATTAGAAAATGCTGTGGCAAATTTATCTGAAAAACAGCGCGAAGTATTTTTATTGAGCAGAATTGAGAAAAAGAAGTATAAAGAAATCGCAACGCAACTAAATATTTCTGTAAAAGCTGTTGAAAAAAGAATGCATACTGCTTTAAAATCTTTAAAAGAAAAAATTGAACTTATTTAAAGGTAGGGTTTTTAAATGTTCAGTTGTATTATTAATACTAAAACAAAACAATGGCAAAAAAAATTACTTATAATGATACTTATTTAGCAAAATGGATTGCTGGTGAAATTAAAGATAGCGAATTAAAAAAACTCATCTCTGATGATGACTTTAAAGCCTATAAAGAATTACAAGCTGGTGTTGAAGTTTTTGAGTATTTAGAAGCTTCTACAGCACCAACATTTTCTAAAATAAAGGATAAAATAGAGGTTCAAAAACAACCTACAAAAAAACCTGTAAAAATTAGATTTTTATTTGCCAAAAGTATGCTTGCTATGGCAGCTGCTATCGCTCTGTTTTTTAGTATTAGCACTTTTTTAGATTTTAGAGATGTTAGCTTTGAGTCTGATTTTGGTGAAATGAAAACCATTGCACTTTTAGATGAATCTGAAGTAATTTTAAATGCAAAATCTACCGTTTCTTACAATAAAAAAGAATGGAAAAACAAGAGGAATGTTCTGTTAACTGGTGAAGCTTTTTTTAAAGTGAAAAAAGGGAGCACATTTAATGTAATTACAGATCATGGAACTGTTTCTGTGTTGGGAACACAATTTAATGTAAACACCCAAAAAGATTTTTTTGAAGTAATTTGTTATGAAGGTCGGGTAAAAGTTGTTCATAAAAATAATGAATATATTTTAACGCCATCTAAGTCTGTAAGGATTGTAAATGATATTAAAACGGAAGAAACCTTGGCTTTGTCTGCCAAAAAACCAAATTGGATTCTAGGAGAAAGTAATTTTAGAAGTGTTCCTTTAAAAATAGTTATCAATGCTTTAGAAAAACAATTTAACATAAAAATTAATAGTAATTCCATCGATGAGTCCATCGTTTTTACGGGTTCTTTTAATCATAAAGACATAGACATTGCACTTGCGGCAGTCTTTAAAACAGCGAATATTACATATCAAATTAAAAATAACACTATTACTTTATCCAAATAAATGAGGAATCTAATTCTTTTTATCTGTATTGCTTTTAATAGCTTTTCTTATGCGCAAAAAAAATTAGAAAAAGTAGTTTTATTGGATAGTATACCAGTTTCTGAAGCTTTTAGAGTACTTGAAAAAGAATTTGATGTAAAAATATCTTATGCGGATAAAATTGTTGAAGGAAAAATTATTTTTTTAGACAAAAAAAGTCAACTTAAGGAGATCTTAGACCTTCTTTCTGAAAAGTTAAACCTAAATTTTGAGTTTATAAATAATCGATATATTGTTGTTACAGCGAAAGATAACTTTACTTTCTTAAATGAAACCACAGAACTTAGTGAGGTTCTTATTAACAGTTATTTAGCAAAAGGAATTACCAAGAATAAAAATGCTGCTTTTAAAATAAAACCAAAGGAATTAGAAATTTTACCAGGCTTAATAGAAGCAGACGTACTAGAAAGTTTACTTGAACTTCCCGGAGTAATGAGTCCGAATGAAACGGCTACCGGTTTAAATGTTAGAGGGGGTACACCAGATCAGAATCAAATAATTTGGGACGGAATTACCATTTATCATAGTGGTCATTTCTTTGGTATGATTTCTAATTTTAATCCTAATATTACAAACGATGTTGTCTTTTTAAACAAAGGAGTAAACCCCAGATATGGTGAAAGAATTTCGAGTGTCATCAATATTTCTACAAAAAACACGATTGCAAAAAACGTGAACATCGGAGCTGGATTTAACGGAATTAGCGCTGATATTTTTGCTGAAACTCCAATAATTAAAGACAAGTTAAGTGTTTTGGTTTCCTTTAGAAAAACATATCACGAACTTTTTGAGACGAGTTCTTTTGAAAAAATTGAAGATAAAGTATTTCAATCTACAGAAATACATAGCACTGATTATTCTGAAGATATCTTTTATTTTAAGGACCAAACCATCAAACTTAATTATGCGTCCAATAAAAATAATAACTTTTCAGTTAGTTACATTCATATAGATAACGATTTAGAACATTACAATGAAAACCTTAATAATGATGATACCTACCAAGATCTTTTAGACACCGAAAATAATGGTCTAAGTGCTACCTGGAATAAAACTTGGAATTCTAAAATTAAACAAACAACAGCCTTTAGCACATCTGATTTTAGCTTAAATTATAATTTTTTAACCTTTAAAGATGATCAACAAAATTCAGATTTCGATAAACGAAATTTTGTTAAAAACACCGCAATTTCAACTGAAGTAAACGTTGATATGGATTCCAAGAATTCTGCACTTTTCGGGTTTCAATCCGTATTTAAAGATGTGAGATATTCCTTTAAAGAAACAGTAAATAATTTACAATATATTTTAGACGAACAGAGCAATCAATTAAACACGTATTCCTTTTTTACAAATTATAACAATAGAACTTTTTCCTTTTTTGATTTTAATGTGGGGGTTAGAGCAAATTATTATAAAGAGCTCAATGAATTTAGAGTAGAACCAAGAATGATCATTCTGAAAGATATCTATAAAGGGTTAAAACTTCAAGTATCTGCGGATATTAGAAATCAAACGATCCATCAAATTGATGAAACATTAATCAGTAATTTATCCTTAGAAAATAAACTTTGGCGATTGTCTGATGGTGATAATTCTCCGATTATTAATAGTCAGCAAATAACATTCGGTTTGTTATATGATCATCTAGGGTGGAGTTTTGATTTGGATACCTATTTTAAAAGAAATACTGGAATATCTGCTCTTAAACTAGGGTTTTTAAGTGACGACCAAAATCAATATAATATCGGTGACCAAAAAATTTCAGGGATCGATTTTTATTTAAAAAAGGACTTTAAGCAGATAAAAACCTGGATTAGTTATTCGTTTACTGATATTAAAAACAAGTTTCCGACACTCAATAATAATGAATATTTTACGGCAAATAATCAAATACAGCATGCAATTTCATCATCTATAGCCTATAAAACAAGAAAAGTTCAAATTGCTTTTGGATGGAAGTGGCATTCTGGATCTCCTTATACGTTATCGGAAACGAATATTACCAATAATACTGTTTTTCAACAAGGAATTAACACAGGAAGGCTCCCTAATTATAATCGATTTGATTTCTCATCGATTTATCATTTTTCATTTTCAGAAAAAAGTAAACTTCAAGGAAAAATAGGTTTATCTATCCGAAATTTATTAGACCAACGGAATTTAATCACCAGAGAATATTTAGGAAATAACACACCTAATAATCCAATTACTCAAGTAGATAGATTTTCTTTGCGCAGAACTACCAATTTTGTGTTTAGAATTGAGTGGTAAAATACCAAATCAAAACGCTCTTATTTTTTTAGTAATTCATTGGGCTCCTATTCGCATTTAGAAGATCCACAATCTTGACAAGTTAAACATCCCTTTTGACACATTAGTTCGTTAGAATTACAATTTTCGAAGGTTTACGCTTTTTCTTTTATGCCGAATGAAAATTACTTTATATAGCTTCCTGTATGCTCATCGACTCTTTTAAAATGGTAAAATAAAAGGTTGTTCCTATATCTTCTTTACTTTCAACCCAAACAGAACCATGATACGAATGAATAATTTTTTTTACGATAGAAAGCCCAATTCCAGAAGAAGAACTCGTACTTTCTAATTTGGTAAACACTTTAAAAATTTTATCAAAATAATCTGGGTGAATACCGATTCCGTTATCCTTCACGAAAAACTCAAAATATTCATTTTTTTCAGTGAAACCCACTTCAATGATTCCGTTTTCTTTATCATTATACTTAATAGCATTTTGAATTAGATTTTGAAAAACTAGTTTAAACTTTAAAGCATTTCCGTATAAAATTGGTAAGTTTTCTTGAACTTTAATTTTTATATTCGAAGGGATTGAAATTGCTTTTAAAACCTCATCAATCATCGTATTTAAATGAATGGATCTATCCTCTGATTCTAATTTATCGATACTTGAGTATGCTAAAATTCCTTTTATCAATAAATCCATTTTCTCAACATTAAACAAAACCTCTTTTAAAGGATTTAAGAAGTTTTCTCCTAATGCTTCCTTATTATCTTCTATAAACCAATGTACTAATGTATGAATATTGATTAATGGTGCTTTTAAATCATGAGAAACAGCTTGCGCATAATCATTTAATTCTTCATTTTGAATTGATAAATAATTTAATAATTCTTCTTTTTTCTGCTCTTGTTCTTTGATGAATTCTTCATTTTCTTTTCTTTGAATTATATTTACAAGCATATTTGCAAAAACAAAAAGAATATTTTTTTCATTTTCAGAATATTGGTGAATTTTCCTAACCGAATCAAAACCAACAAACCCAATTAATTCACTATTTTTAATCTTTGGTATGGTAATTAAGCTCTTAATTCCTTGAGATTCTAAAATTGCACGTAGCCCAAATTCGCCATCCCTTGGCAAAAGACTTACATCTTCAGCATAAAAAGCTTCTCCATTTTTGTGTGCATTTATCCATTCTGGAATGAAATCATTTAAAGATATGTCTTGTAAATTATCTATTTCGGGCGCAATATCTTTAGCACACCATTCGTATGTATTGCTAGTGGTGTTATTTCTAAAATTATAAGAAAATATATAACTTCTGTCTGCGTCTACAAACTCTCCTATCTGTTTTAAGGATTTTCTAACAAGTTGATCAATATCTGATAAATCTGCATTTATATATTTTGTAGAAATACTTATTAATAAGTCTTGTAAAAGCAATTGTTGCTTAATGATTTCATCTTTTTTCATAGCTTTAAAGGTGTATGATAGAATCTAAAAAGATTCGTGAAATAGTCTAATAATTAATCTGAAAATACTTTGTGAAAAGGTTTATTTTCATTTTGAGTTCATAATTTGTATTCTAAAAACAGAAGATTTTATAAAAAATGTATTTATTATTTTCATAAATCTATTAAAAAAGATGCTATTATTTCTATGAAATTAATATTCAAAAATACCAAACTCACTTTTAATCGTCAATTTCTTTATGTCAGATTCCTCAACACGACCTACAATTTGAGCATTTACATCAAAGGATTTTGAGATGGCAATAATTTCTTCAGCAATTTCAGGTGAAACATAGAGTTCCATTCTATGACCACAATTAAAAACCTGATACATTTCTTTCCAGTCTGTTTTTGACTGCTCTTGTATTAATTTAAATAAAGGCGGAATTGGAAATAGATTTTCTTTTACAATATGTAAATTATCTACAAAATGCAATATTTTAGTTTGCGCGCCACCAGAACAATGAATCATTCCGTGAACAGTTTCAGCATTAAATTTTGATAAAATTTCTTTAATTATTGGTGCATAAGTTCTTGTTGGAGACAATACTAATTTACCAGCATCAATAGGCGAATTTTCAATCTCATCCGTCAATTTTGTATTTCCAGAATAGACCAATTCTTCTGGAACAGCAGCATCAAAACTTTCTGGGTATTTTTCAGCTAAATATTTATGAAAAACATCATGTCGTGCAGAAGTTAATCCGTTAGAACCCATACCGCCGTTATATTCAGTTTCATAAGTTGCTTGCCCAAAAGATTCTAGACCAACAATAACATCACCTGCCTTTATGTTCGCATTATCAATAACTTCAGAACGTTTCATTCTTGCCGTTACGGTAGAATCCACAATAATGGTACGCACTAAATCACCAACATCGGCAGTTTCTCCTCCTGTGGAATGAATAGTAACTCCAAAACCTTTTAAGTCTTCGATTAATTCTTCTGTTCCGTTTATAATTGCTGATAAAACTTCACCAGGAATCTTGCTTTTATTTCGACCGATTGTTGAGGATAACATGATATTATTTGTAGCCCCTACACACAATAAATCATCAATATTCATGATTAAAGCATCTTGTGCAATCCCTTTCCATACAGAAATATCACCTGTTTCTTTCCAATACATATAAGCCAAAGAAGATTTTGTTCCTGCCCCATCTGCATGCATTATTAAACAATAATCATCATCATTTGTTAAATAATCTGGCACAATTTTACAAAATGCCTTTGGGAATAATCCTTTGTCTATATTCTTAATAGCGTTGTGTACATCTTCTTTAGATGCAGAAACACCTCTTTGCGCATATCTCTTCGAAACTTCTTGACTCATAATGTTATATTGTTTGGCAAATTTAGGGTTTTGATTAAAAAAAACCTTAGAAATCTGTATGAATGTTCCCTTCAACAAATGAAATTTTGTTTTAATAAAAGACCTTACAGATTTTAATACCAATGCTGTTTTGGAATTACTGTAAAATAAAAGGATGATTTTTTTTCTTTAAAGAAAATAGAAAAATAAAGCATAGCATTCGTTTGGTTTCTTTTTTATGCGGAAATAAAAAGTAAAAAGGGCGTTTTATTATGATTATTTCAATGCAGAATTGGTATCAGAACCCCTGAAGTCTAGAAAGAAGATAAACTTATTTCTTTTTGTAGAGATTAGTAATTAGTTCCTTATAATTTGCAGCTGATATACTTTTTCCTTGTTAACCATTTCAGCTGCACCAAATTAGTCCTTAAATGCCGTGTAAAATACCTTTAAAAATGATGATTTCCACTGATAGATATAATTGTTTCCAGTTTCATTTCTCAGAACATTTGTACGCGTACTACTATGCACATCTTGTTAATTTTCTAGTTTGTTTTCATTTTTTACAAAACCAATAATATAAGTCGTCTAAAATTATGACTAATTTTTAATTTTTTAAAAGTGGATAGCTTTTTAAAAAGGTTTCGTTTATTCTGAAGTTACTATTAAAAATGATGCAAAGTACCATAAACCCTTACAAAACCTATAGAAAACAAAAAAGCCTCACATTTCTGTGAAGCTTTAAGTGAGCCCTGAAGGATTCGAACCTTCGACCGCCTCCTTAGAAGGGAGGTGCTCTATCCAGCTGAGCTAAGAGCCCGTAGTTTTTATGTTTCTACGAAAACAGTGTCGGGGTGGCAGGATTCGAACCTGCGACCTCCTCGTCCCAAACGAGGCGCGATGACCGGGCTACGCTACACCCCGATGGTGTAAAATAATAGTTTTGCAACTAATTTAAATTAGTGAAACTAGACTAAACAATATAAAATTGCGGAGAGACAGGGACTCGAACCCTGGCGACAGTTACCCGTCGACAGATTAGCAATCTGCTCCATTACCACTCTGGCACCTCTCCGGTTTTGAACTTAGTCGCAGTTGATTAAAATTGCGAGTGCAAATGTACTATTACAATTATAAATTTGCAAGATGTTTTTAACTTTTTTTAGTATTTTTTTTACTCAGGGTATTCCACCCTTAAATGGTAGATATTCATCAATTTTTTCTTAATAACTTTTTTAATCACATCAATTTCTCGAAATGTAATATCAGAATTTAAAAACTGATTGTCTGCCATTTGTTTATTGATAATTTTATCAATTAAACTATTAATAGATTGCGCCGTAGGATTTTTGATGCTTTTTGAGGCAGCTTCGGAAGCATCACACATCATTAAAATAGCAGTTTCTTTAGAAAACGGAATGGGTCCATGATATTGAAAATCTTTGATATTGACCTCTGTATCTATATTTAATTCTTGTTCCTTTCTATAAAAATAATAGGTAGAACTAGTACCATGATGTGTTCTTATAAAATCGATAATCCTATCTGGTAATTTATTTTTTTTAGCGATCTCTACTCCTTTTATAACATGATCTGTAATAATTTTAGAACTATCTCTAGGCGATAAATCGTTGTGAGGATTTACAGAAGTAGCTTGATTTTCTATAAAATACATCGGGTTGACCATTTTACCTATATCATGATATAGCGCCCCTGTTCTTACCAACATAGAATTTGCGCCAATTTCATTGGCTGCCGCTTCTGCTAAATTGGCAACTTGCATAGAGTGCTGGAAGGTTCCTGGTGCTTTTTCGTTGAGTTCTCTTAAAAGCTTTGTATTGGTATTGGATAATTCTAAAAGTGTTACATCAGAAACTAATCCGAAAACTTTTTCATAGATGTAAATTAATATAATGGATAAAAATGAAAGTGCACCATTCCCTGCAAACAGCATAAAATAATCCCCATTTATTTGAGATGCATTGCCTTCTTTAATAATGGAAAACGCAAAATAAGTAATCATATAAATTCCTGTAATTTGCGCAACGGATATAAATAAATTGGCTCTCTTGTAGAGTTCGGATACGGTAAGGATGGTAACAATCCCTGCAATGATATGCAGGTAAATAAACTCGAAACTATTGGGCACAATATACCCTAAAAGCAACACCGTTAAAACATGCGTAAAGAGTCCTAAACGTGCATCAAAAAATGCTTTTATAATTATGGGCAATATGCTTAAAGGAACAATATATAAATAGTCTGAATTGTACTTGATGACCAAAGTTTGAATAAAAATAATTGCAAAAACATTAAAGAAGATAAAAGTAACTTTATTGTTGTTTTCAAAAATCTCAAAACGATATTTATGCAAAAATAGTAATAACATCAATAGGGCTAATGAGACTAAAATTGTGTATCCAAAAACAATCCAATTATAATTAGAATCTGTCCAAACTTTAGATTCAGATTCACTTTTTAATGAATTTAAAATTGCCAATTTTTTACCCTCTACAATACCGCCTTTTAAAATAATTAATTCTCCTTCTGAAACTTTTCCCTTCGTGTAAGATATCCGATTGATATCATTTTCTATGACCTTTTCTGTAAATATTTTATCATAAGTAACATTTGGTTTTATAATGGTTGCTAAAATATTTAAAAGTGATTTTTGCCCCAAAGAATACGGTTCTTTTCCTAAATTATTATTAATAATAGCTAAAACATCTTTAGCGTTTAAAAGACTTTTAAAAGGAACATCTTGCACTTCATTGTCTTTCTTTAAGGCAATAATTTCATTATTATTAGAGATCTTATTTTGACTTACTGCAGACAAAAAACCGGGTTCATATACTTTTTTAATCACACTCTCTCCAACACTTTTAAGCCTAATAATTTCATCAGAAGATAAAGAATCATTCGATTTTAAAAGTCCTATTCTATTTTTAAAAGTTTCGTTTACTTTAGATACCAACTCGGTATCATAAAGAAAATATAGTTTTGCATTCGATCTAATTTCTTTCTTTTCTAAAGAAATTTCTTCGGGAGTTTTTTGAATTGCAAAATCAAAAGTTGCATATAAATTATCATATTTCCAGAGCTGTCCGTTACTAAAATCATATTTAAACTGACCTCCTTTCGGAAATAAATACACAATGGCCACAGTGGTAATTAAAAACAAAATTACCTTATAGATTATGGTATTGTTTTGGTAGATTTTATTTACAAATTCATTCATAAAAAACGTTCTTAAACACACAAACTTACAGTAAAAAATACGAACACCGAAAATTACAATTATAATAAGATTTCTTTTTGATTTAAAATGGTTATTTTAGCACCACAAATCAAAAACAAATCACAGTTAAATATAACGTATGAAGGATGTAGTAATTGTATCGGTGGCAAGAACGCCCATTGGTAGTTTTATGGGAAGTTTATCTAATATACCTGCAACTATTTTAGGAGCTACTGCCATAAAAGGAGCTTTAGAGAAAATTAATTTAGACCCTAATTTAGTTGAAGAAGTTTTTATGGGGAATGTTGTTTCTGCTGGTTTAGGACAAGCGCCTGCAAGACAAGCTGCAATTCATGCCGGAATTCCAGATTCTGTTCCTTGTACAACGGTTAATAAGGTTTGTGCTTCTGGAATGAAATCTATTATGCTTGCGGCGCAAACTATTGCTTTGAATAATGCCAATGTGGTAGTTGCTGGTGGTATGGAAAATATGAGTTCAATTCCGCATTATCAACATGCAAGAAATGGTTCTAAATTTGGACCGATCACTATGGAAGACGGGATGCAAAAAGATGGATTGGTAGATGCATATGACAAAGTTGCCATGGGAGTTTGTGCTGATGAATGTGCTACTGCCTATGAATTTTCTAGAGAAGACCAAGATGCATTTGCAATTCAATCTTACAATAGATCATCAAAAGCTTGGAGCGAAGGAAAATTTGCTGATGAAATTGTACCGGTTTCAATTCCGCAAAGAAGAGGAGAACCTATTATTTTTTCTGAAGACGAAGAATTTAAAAATGTAAAGCTCGAGAAGATTCCTGCTTTACGAGCTGCTTTTACAAAAGACGGAACTGTAACTGCTGCAAACGCATCCACTATAAATGACGGAGGAGCTGCACTCATTTTAATGTCTGCTGAGAAAGCGAAAGAATTAAACCTTACACCGCTTGCAAAAATAGTAAGTTATGCAGATGCTGCGCAAGAACCTAAATGGTTTACCACTGCACCGGCAAAAGCCTTGCCTAAAGCTTTGGCAAAAGCAAATCTTTCTTTAGATGATGTAGATTATTTTGAATTAAATGAAGCCTTTTCTATTGTTGGCTTAGCCAATATGAAGATTTTAGGATTATCCGATAAAAACGTAAATGTAAATGGTGGTGCCGTTTCTTTAGGGCATCCTTTAGGAGTTTCTGGAGCAAGAATTATTATTGCATTAACCTCTATTTTAAAACAAAATGATGCAAAAATTGGTGCTGCAGCAATTTGTAACGGCGGTGGTGGTGCAAGTGCGATGATTATTGAAAGAATTTAATTGACCAAAATTTGTACGGAATTTGTAATTTAAGTATTGTTCCTTTAAGAGCAGCACCAGCAGACAAATCAGAAATGGTGAGTCAAGTATTGTTTGGTGAAAGCTTTACAGTTCTTGAAAAAGAAAAATATTGGAGCAAAATTAAACTATCTTTTGATGGGTATGAAGGCTATATAGACAATAAACAATTTGAAGAAATTTCTGAAGATTTATTTTTAAAAATCGAGACAGAAAATACTGTGTATTCCGCCGAAATTATAGATTTTATAACAAATTCAGCAAACGATTTACTAACCATTCCTTTAGGATCTTGTTTACCTTTTTATACAAATCATGAATTTCAATTAAACTTCAAAAGCTATCAGTATCAAGGAAACGTTTTTTCTGGAAAATTACCTAAAAGTGAACTCATCCAAAAAGCTTTTACTTATTTAAACACGCCATTTTTATGGGGTGGAAAAACTCCTTTTGGCATTGATTGCGCCGGTTTTACCCAAATGGTTTACAAACTATGTGGTTACCAATTATTCCGAGACACCAACCAACAAGCAAGGCAAGGAGAAGTATTGAGTTTTATTGAAGAAAGTGAACCTGGAGATCTGGCTTTTTTTGATAATGATGAAGGCAACATTGTTCATGTAGGAATTATCTTAAAAGACTATCATATTATACACGCATACGGCAAGGTAAGGATTGATTCCTTAGACCATAGTGGTATTTTTAATCATGATTTACAAACCCATACGCATCGATTGAGAGTTATTAAAAAATTGATATAAAAAAACCGAAATCATAAGATTTCGGTTTTTAGTTTTTATGGTATAAATGATTGAATTACATTCCTCTCATCTTTTTATAAATAGGTCTTAAAACTTCTGCTTTTTCGCTATTTCCTGTAAGGTCATAAATATTTAATAAAGACCTAACCGTATCTTCTGTTCTCTTAATTTCATCTGCTTTTTCTAAGTAAGGAAGCGCTTTTAAATACAACGCTTTTTGTTTTTTCTCTAACTCATCATACTTCTTAAAATTAGATAAATTTTGGTTCATTTCTGCAACAATAGCTTGCTCTCCTGATAAAATTGCAACAGATAAGTTCATATACGCATCACCATATTCAGGATCTAATTCAATCGCTTTTTTATAGTAACCAATTGCCTCCTCTGTTTTTTTCTCATTTTGATTTACAACTCCAAGATTAAAAAACAATGTTGGGTTGTTTGGATCTAGCTCAATAGCTTCTTCCATTAATTTTCCAAACATATCCATTTTATCAAGCTTAATATACAATTGAGCTTCGTTTAATATCAAGTTTAAATCTTTAGGACTTGACTTTCTAGCTTCTTGAATGGCTACAATAGCCTCTTCTGTTTTACCTTGTGCTATTAAAATAAAACCGATATTCTTTACAATATCTGCTTGTTTAGATTCCGTTGGACTGTCTACAGGATTGTTATACTGGCCAGTCTTTACCATTAAGTCCCTTTGCGTTATAGAACCTAAATTTTCTTCTTCACCACTCTCTGCGTTGGTAGCCATATATTTCATGGTAATACCCGTATACCCTATTTCTTGAAGTTCTTTATAATACTGCAAAGAAGTATCATATTCTTTTGCTAAAGATGCACTCACGGCAGCATTGTATAAAAACGATGTATCTGTAGGACTTAATTTATATGTTAAATAAAAGTTTTTGGTAGCCTCTTCAAAATCTTTATCAACATTATAAGCCTGAACAGCCTTTTCAGAAACAAACTGAATGAGTTCATTCAATTTAGGAGTCGCTTGGTCTGTATATTTAGATTTTCCGCTTTCCTTTTCTACCTCCATGAGTTTGTTATATGCCTCGGCAGCTTTTTCTACATTCATTTTTCCATAAGCCGAACCTTTTAAAAAGTAGTATTTTGCTATATATTTTTCATCCATAGTAGCCTCCATACTTTCTAGAGGTAACAAGGCTGCTTGTGCCTCTTTGAATAAATCTTTTTTAATAGCTTTTTCTGCTGCTTTTAATTCGTCTTTTTGCGCAAAGGATGCTAATGAAATCAATCCTAAAGAAAGCGCTAATATTTGTTTTTTCATTTTAATCTGTTTTTATTTATTTGTTATTCTTGGTTTTCATTTGAACCTTTTTCAATTTCCGTGCCATTTTCAGCGATATCCTCAGAACTTGAATTTTCTGGATCTACACCTTCTGGATTTGTATCCCCTAAGTTTTCATCTGCATCATCTTCCTCGCGCATTACTTTAGCCACGGCAGCAATACTGTCATCATCTTTAATGTTAATTAAACGCACACCTTGCGTTGCACGCCCCATAACACGCAAATCTTCTACAGCCATTCTTATGGTTAATCCAGATTTATTAATAATCATCAAATCATTAGAATCATCTACGTTTTTAATCGCCACTAAATCACCCGTTTTTTCTGAAATATTTAAAGTTTTTACACCTTTACCACCTCTATTGGTAACTCTATAATCCTCTAATTTAGAGCGTTTTCCATAGCCTTTTTCAGAAACAACAAGAATATTACTTTCCATATCATTTACAGCAACCATACCTATAACTTCATCATTTTCATGCTGCAAAGTAATTCCTCTAACTCCAGAAGCAGTTCTTCCCATGGGCCTTGTTTTTGCTTCTTCAAAACGAATCGATTTTCCAGATTTTAAGGCTAACATTACTTGGCTATCACCGGTTGTTAATTTAGCTTCTAGTAATTCATCACCATCTTTAATGGTAATTGCATTGATACCGTTTGTTCTTGGTCTAGAATATTGCTCTAAAGAAGTCTTTTTAACCTGACCTTTCTTGGTAGCCATAATAACGTAATGACTGTTGATGTATGCTTCGTCCTTTAAATCTTGTGTTACTAAAAATGCCTTTACAGAATCGTCTTGTTCTATATTGATGAGGTTTTGCATTGCTCTTCCTTTGGTATTTTTACCACCTTCCGGAATTTCATAAACCCGCATCCAGAATACTTTTCCTTTTTGCGTAAAAAACATCATATATTGGTGGTTTGTACCCACAAATAAATGTTCTAGAAAATCTTCATTTCTGGTTGTTGCTCCTTTTTGACCTCTTCCTCCTCTATTCTGAACTTTATATTCATCTAGATTTGTACGTTTTAAATATCCTGCATTAGAAATCGTTACGACAACTTTGGTATCAGGGATCATATCTTCAATACGCATATCACCACCGGCATATTCTATGATAGATCTGCGCTCATCACCATATTTATCTCTGATAAGAACTAATTCTTCTTTGATAATGTCATAACGTCTAGGCTCATTAGATAAAATATCCTTTAAATCTGCAATAGTTAGCATAATCTCATCAAATTCTGCACGCAACTTATCTTGCTCTAAACCAGTTAACTGACGCAAACGCATTTCTACAATTGCTTTTGCTTGAATTTCTGTTAACTCAAAACGTTCAATTAAACTCTCTCTTGCTTCGTCTGCATTGTTAGAAGCTCTAATAATTTTTATAACTTCATCTATATTATCCGAAGCAATAATTAATCCCTCTAAAATATGTGCTCTTGCTTCTGCCTTCTTTAATAAATATTCTGTTCTACGGACGATAACTTCATGTCTGTGTTCAACAAAATAATGAATTAATTGTTTTAAATTTAATTGCTCTGGTCTTCCTTTTACCAATGCAATATTATTAACACTAAAAGAAGTTTGTAATTGCGTGTATTTAAATAATTTATTTAAAACGATATTCGGTATTGCATCTCGTTTTAAAATATAAACGATCCGCATTCCGTTTCTATCAGATTCATCACGAATATTCGCAATTCCCGATATCTTTTTCTCGTTGACCAAGTCTGCAGTTTTCTTAATCATTTCTGCTTTATTCACTTGGTAAGGAATCTCTGTAACGATGATACATTCACGTCCTTTTACCTCTTCAATAACCGCTTTTGCACGCATTACAATACGCCCACGACCTGTATGAAAAGCATCTCTAACACCATCGTAACCATAAATAATTCCTCCTGTAGGAAAATCTGGCGCAGTAACATGCTGCATCAATTCATCGATCTCTATTTCGGTATTATCTATATAAGCGAGGATTCCATTGACAACTTCTGTTAAATTGTGTGGCGCCATATTTGTTGCCATCCCTACTGCAATACCAGAACCTCCGTTTACTAATAAATTAGGAATTCTAGTTGGTAAAACAGTTGGTTCTTGTAACGTATCATCAAAATTTAAACGATGGTCTACGGTATCTTTTTCAATATCCGCTAACATATCTTCCGATATTTTCTGCATTCTAACCTCCGTGTAACGCATTGCAGCAGGTGAATCTCCATCTACAGAACCAAAATTACCTTGCCCATCCACCATCATATAACGCTGACTCCAACTTTGTGCCATACGCACCATAGAATCATACACAGAAGTATCTCCATGCGGGTGATACTTTCCTAAAACCTCCCCAACAATTCTTGCAGATTTCTTATAGGATCCGGTGGCTTTAATACCTAACTCATGCATACCAAACAAAACCCTTCTATGAACCGGTTTTAAGCCATCTCTTACATCTGGTAATGCTCTTGACACTATTACTGACATTGAATAATCAATGTATGCAGCTTTCATCTGCTCTTCAATATTAATCGGAATTAATTTTTCTCCGTCTGCCATATTTAATTCTTATTAGTATTTATGCTAATTTTTAAACCAAGGCAAGATACTATTTCTTACAGTACCTACAAAGGTTTTCATCATTCTTATACATATGAGTTATCAACATTTTTTTATAATATTTAACAGTCTTTTATTTGTCTGATTTCTAATTGTTTTATACCTTTCATCAAAAGTCAAACTGTCAGTTTTTTTATATTGGCATCTTTATTGTGATTATTATGATAAAAGAAGACAACATTTATTAGAATATAAGAAAGAAATATGGACGATAATTTTTCACCAAAAGTAAGAGATGTAATCACATTTAGTAAAGAAGAGGCTTTAAGATTGGGCCACGAATTTATTGGAACAGAGCATCTTTTATTGGGTTTAATAAGAAAAGGCGAAGGAAAAGCAATTGAGATATTAACAGCCTTTGATGTTGATTTAATATTGCTTCGAAAAAAACTAGAGCAATTAAACCCTTCAAATCCGGCATTTTCAGACGGTACTGACAAACCAAGTCTGCGTTTAACAAGACAAGCGGAAAAAGCATTAAAAACCACTTTTTTAGAGGCTAAATTGTATCAAAGTGATTCTATAGATACGGCGCATTTACTCTTGTGCATTTTAAGAAATGAGAATGACCCAACTACAAAGCTAATTCAGAAATACCATGTAAATTATGATGAAGCAAAAGCGTTATACAAACAATTACATGTAGATGATACGGATGAAGATATTTTACCTTCTAATCCGATTGCAGAAACGCCTTCTGATGATGATGATTATCCTTCCGGAAAATCAAATCCTTTTGAGTCCTCTCAAAAAGGAAAAGCGGTTAAGAAATCTAAAACACCCGTTTTAGATAATTTTGGGCGTGATTTAACAAATTTAGCTGAAAACGGAAAATTAGACCCCGTTGTTGGTAGACAAAAAGAAATTGAGCGTGTTTCTCAAATTTTAAGTAGAAGAAAGAAAAACAACCCCATGTTAATTGGAGAACCTGGAGTGGGTAAATCTGCCATTGCAGAAGGTTTAGCTCTTAGAATTATAGAAAGAAAAGTATCTAGAATTTTATTTGATAAGCGAATTGTTTCTTTAGATTTGGCAAGTTTAGTTGCTGGCACAAAATACAGAGGCCAGTTTGAAGAACGCATGAAAGCCTTAATGAATGAGCTTGAAAAGAACGATGATATTATTCTTTTTATTGATGAAATTCATACGATTGTAGGGGCAGGTGGCGCAACTGGTTCTTTAGATGCATCCAACATGTTAAAACCTGCTTTAGCGAGAGGAGAAATTCAATGTATTGGTGCAACTACGTTGGATGAGTTTAGAACAAATATAGAAAAAGATGGCGCACTAGAACGTCGTTTTCAAAAGGTAATTGTAGAACCTACTACGGTAGAAGAAACCATCCAAATTTTAAATAATATTAAAGGTAAATATGAGGAACATCATCATGTAAATTATACAGATAATGCTATTGAGGCTTGTGTAAAATTAACAAACAGATATATGACAGACCGCTACTTACCAGACAAAGCTATTGATGCTTTAGATGAAGCGGGTTCTAGAATTCATATCACTAATATTGTAGTTCCTAAACAAGTTTTAGAATTAGAATCTAAACTAGAGCTTATTCGCGTTCAAAAAACAAAAGCTGTAAATGGTCAGAAATATGAAGAAGCTGCCAAATTACGGGATGATGAAAAAAATATGGAATCTGCCTTAAATTCCGCTCAAAAACAATGGGAAGATGATTCTAAATTAAACAGAGAAATTGTAACAGAAGATAATGTTGCAGAAGTAGTTTCTATGATGACTGGAATCCCTGTAAATAGAGTTGCAGAAGCAGAAAGCCACCGATTGCATGAGCTCCCTGCCATGATTAAAGGAAAAGTTATTGGGCAAGATGAGGCAGTTACCAAAGTAGTAAAAGCTATTCAAAGAAACAGAGTAGGTCTTAAAGATCCTAACAAACCAATTGGTTCATTTATATTTTTAGGTCAAACAGGAGTTGGTAAAACACAATTAGCAAAAGTTTTAGCGCGTGAGTTATTTGATTCTGACGATTCTTTAATTAGAATCGACATGAGTGAATACATGGAAAAATTTGCTATTTCTCGATTAATCGGAGCACCTCCAGGATATGTTGGTTATGAAGAAGGCGGACAGTTAACAGAAAAAGTTCGTAGAAAACCCTATGCGGTTATTCTTTTAGATGAAATTGAAAAAGCGCATCCAGATGTATTTAATATGCTATTACAAATTTTAGATGACGGATATATTACTGATAGTTTAGGCAGAAAAATAGATTTTAGAAATACCATAATTATTATGACTTCTAACCTTGGTGCCCGTCAATTAAAAGATTTTGGTGGGGGTGTTGGTTTTGGCACTACTTCTAAAAAAAATCAGGCAGATGAATATGCTAAATCGGTAATTGAAGGGGCTTTAAAGAAGTCTTTTGCTCCTGAATTCTTAAACAGAATTGATGATGTAATTATCTTTAATGCGCTAGAAAGAGAAGACATTCATGCTATTATTGATATTGAATTAGACAAACTTTTACATCGAATTTTAGATTTGGGTTACACCTTAAATTTAAGCGATAAAGCAAAAGATTATATTGCTGATAAAGGGTTTGATAAAAAATATGGTGCAAGACCTTTAAAAAGAGCAATTCAAAAATATATTGAAGATGCTTTAGCTGAAGAGATTGTAAACGCCACCTTAACCGAAGGGGATATTATAACCATGGATTTTGATGATGAAAAAGATGAACTTACCATTAACATAGAAAAAGGCGAAAAAAAGGAAGAAACAAGATCAGAAAATAATTCTTAATCTTTCTTCAATTTTGATTTAAAATCGGTTTTATGATGTTCGTTCTAGTAATTACGATTTTGAACCCAATAGAATTAAGAAATCATCTAAAAAACGAACTTTAAATTTTGTTTTCATTTAATTAATATAAAAACTCGCAATATGTGCGAGTTTTTATCTTTCAAATAATCATGATCACTTTAGAAGAAAAATTAAAAAACCCTGTTTGGCATTCTTTAAATGAAACGCATAAAAAGTTCGCCATAATGCTTGACGGTGTGCAATTTTACAACCCTGAAATCAATAATTTTGGTGCCTTTTTAGAAACTGATAAGACCATAAAGGCTTTAAATAAATACACTGAAAAAACAGAAAGATTCTTTTTAGTTTCAGAAGATCAAACGCCAATAATTGATGACAACAAAATAGTTTTAGAGAAAAAAATTAATGGCTGTCAAATGGTTTTAGACAATTTAACAGACGTTGAAATAACAGAAGAAATTATCTTATTAACCCAAAAAAACATGGATGAAGTTTATGACTTAATCTGGCTAGTAATGCCAGGTTTTTATCAAAAAAGAGGTTTTGAAATGGGGAATTTCTATGGAATTTTTAAAAATAATAAATTAATTGCTATATCTGGACAGAGAATGCAAACTGATGATTTTATTGAGGTTAGCTCAGTTGTTACACATCCTAATTATACAAGAAGAGGATTTGCTAAACAATTAATACAGCATACAACCAAAGAAATTTTAAAAGAAAACAAACTACCTATTTTACATACAAATAAAGGAAACCCAGCCATTGAGCTTTATGAAAAGTTGGGTTATAAAATTACGAGAGATATGAATTGGTGGCTGTATGGTAAAAAATAAAAACGCTTGGAAATTTCCAAGCGCTCTATTATTTATATTTGATATTTAATATTAAAAATCAGCATTCAAATCCCAAGCTTCTAAAGTTTCTTTTAAGGTTTTTATAAACATTCCGCCCAAAGCACCATTTACAACTCTGTGATCGTAAGAATGTGACACAAACATTTTTTGTCTAATTCCGATAAAATCTCCATCTGGTGTTTCTATCACGGCAGGCACTTTTCGAATAGCTCCCAACGCTAAAATTGCCACTTGTGGTTGATTGATGATTGGGGTTCCCATCACAGAACCAAAACTACCCACATTCGTTACAGTATAAGTTCCTCCTTGAATTTCATCTGGCTTTAATGCATTGCCTCTTGCTCTAGTTGCCAAATCATTTACGGCTTTTGTCATACCCACTAAATTTAATTGATCCGCATTTTTAATCACAGGTACAATTAAATTCCCATCAGGCAAAGCTGCCGCCATTCCTAAATTGATATTTTTCTTTTTAATGATTGTATCGCCATTTAAAGCAATATTAATCATCGGATATTTTTTAATGGTTGATGCGATGGCGTGCATCAAAATTGGCGTAAACGTTAATTTTTCTTTTTCTCTTTGAAAGAAAGCATCTTTTACTTTCGTTCTCCACTTTACAATATTTGTGACATCAATTTCAATAAATGATTGTACATGAGCAGATGTCTGAACAGAATCTACCATGTGTTTTGCAATCAATTTACCCATTCTACTCATTTCAATGATTTCATCACCATCATTAACAGCAACTGGTGTTACTTTTGAAACAGGTTTTGCTTCAATTTTTTCAGATGCTTTTGGAGCATTCACTTTAACCAGAGTCTCCTCTTTTTCAATTGATGTTCCTTTATTTTCTATATACGATAAAATATCATCTTTAGTAACCCTACCATCTTTACCTGTACCAGAAATAGTTTCTAACTCTTGCATAGAAACATTTTCTGTTTGTGCAATATTTCTTACTAGTGGCGAATAGAATTTACCAGAATCTGAAGTTTTAGAAATCGGGGCCGCAACAACCTCTGATGCCTTTTCAATAATCGCTTCTACTTCTTTTACTTCGTTAGGCGAAGCATCGGTTTTAACTTCTTCAGCATCTTTACCTTCAATTTCTATAATAGCAATCGTTTCGCCAACAGCAACAACCTCATCTTGCTGAAACAAAATTTCTATCAATTTTCCTTCTACTTCACTCGGAACTTCAGAATCTACTTTATCCGTAGCTATTTCTACAACGGCTTCATCTAATTCAATCATATCGCCTACTTCTTTTAACCAAGAAGTAATGGTTGCTTCTGCAACACTTTCGCCCATTTTGGGTAGTTTTAATTCAAAAATTGCCATTTATATATGATTTTAAGGATTGCAAAAATACAAAAAAGCGATGATTTTTAATAAAATATGAACTTAAAAATAATACAAAAAGAAAGTTAACTTTATATGATATATAAAAAAAACAAACTTTTTATGAAAATAGTAAAATATAACCGATAAAAAACTGCTATTTTTTATAAATTATTAAATTTCTAAATATTTTTTTCTTTTTACATTATTTAAACACCTAATATTCAATGTGCTTTTTAGTCAGAAAAAACTTTGTTTACAGCATATGATTTTTATCATAATTTAAGCTAAGTAATACCATTAGTTTTGTACTATAAATAATTAATCAGATGAAAAAAATAATTTTATTAATAGTATTACTACCAATATTTTTTATGGTTTCTGCGCAAGAGAAGAGCCAAATTTTAAAAATAAAATTACCCAGTACAGTCATTATAAATGGCACTTCTACTTTACATGATTGGGAGAGTATCGTTGAAAAAACAGTTGCGCAATTAGCTACTAACGAACTAAATAACCAAAAAATAGAAACCTTAAATGTATCTGTAGAAGTTATAAGCATAAAAAGTGGAAAAAACTTAATGGATAAGCTTACTTATAAAGCTTTAAAGTATGAAGATCATCCGAACATTACATTCATCTTCAAAAAAGGAGAAATTATAAATGAAGGTGCAAAACATATCGATATAAAGTTAATTGGAGATTTAACTATTGCAGGAGTTACCAAAAGTGTTGCTGTAGAAACGAAAATAAACAAATCTGGTAAACCAATAATATTAAAAGGAAGTCATAAATTAAAAATGACAGACTTTGGAATCGAACCTCCAAAAGCATTATTAGGAACCATTAAAACAGGAAATGAAATAACCATAGCATTTAATTTAACATTCGAATAATAAATAATAAATAACAAACTACAATAATAAACTTAAATAATTATGAAAACAATTAAAAACACTTTATTAGCGCTGCTTTTAACCTTAGGTTGGTTAAATACAAATGCACAGGAAATACAATATTTTAGGCAAGCAGGATATGATGGATTAAATGTATTTGAAACAAAAAAAGATAATAATGTAGAGTTCGAAAAAGTAAAAATAAGAGTAGGTGGTGATTTTGCCATACAATTTCAAGCAGTGGATCATTCTAATGATGCTAACAATCTAGCAGCAATTGGTGGAAATGTAAATTTACCAACCGCTAACTTAAATTTTGATGTACAATTGGCCGATGGTGTAAGAATGCATTTAAGAACTTTTCTTTCATCTAGACATCATAATGAAACTTGGGTAAAAGGGGGGCATATACAAATGGATAGACTTAACTTTATTAAACAAGATTTTTTAAAGAATATTATGGATGTAACTACAATAAGAATTGGTGTGGATCAATTAAATTATGGTGATGCTCATTTTAGAAGGTCTGATAACGCCATGGCTATTTACAACCCTTTTGTAGGTAACTATTTAATGGATTCTTATACTGTTGAACCTTTTATTGAAATTAATGTGCAACCAAAAGACTATATTTTTGTTGCTGGTATCTCTAATGGGTTGTTAAACCCAACTGTAGATCAAACCATTACAAGTAGAAGTACAGGTGCTATTTTAGGTGAAAAGGATTTAAAAGTTACTTTTTATGGTAAATTAGGTATCGATCGTCAAGTAAACGAAGCTTTGAGAGTTCGTTTAACAGGTTCTTTTATTAGTGAAAGTGGTTATAATAATGGAGATCACTTGTATAGTGGAGACAGAGCAGGATCAAGATATTACAATATTTTTAATGCAAATATTGGTGGTAACTTAGCTGGTAGTGGAGATTTTTCTGGAAGATTTACTCCAGGCTTTAAAAACAATGCCTCATATCAAATTAATCCATTTATACAATATAAAGGCCTAGAATTCTTCGGAATTTACGAAACAAGTAAAGGAAATAGAATCGAAGGAGACGAAAAAGGTTCTTTTACACAACTAGGAACTGAACTTCTATACAGATTTGGTGAACAAGGCCAATTCTACGTTGCAGGTAGATATAATTCTGTAAACGGAAATGAAGGTTATGCTTCTGGCACAACAAAACCAAATGATCAAAAAATTACAAGAACAAATATTGGAGCTGGTTGGTTTATGACAAAAAATGTACTTGTAAAAGCTGAGTATGTAAAACAATCTTACAATTCTGATACATCTGTTTGGTCTAACATATTATCTGGTGCAGAAATGAATGGTTTAGTTGTAGAAGCCGTAATTTCTTTCTAATAATTATTATTTGAATTAATCTAAAAAGCAGGAACTTAGTTCCTGCTTTTTTCTTTTAAATCCAATCTT
Source organism: Polaribacter litorisediminis (assembly GCF_019968605.1). Taxonomy (NCBI): domain Bacteria; kingdom Pseudomonadati; phylum Bacteroidota; class Flavobacteriia; order Flavobacteriales; family Flavobacteriaceae; genus Polaribacter; species Polaribacter litorisediminis. The sequence continues at coordinate 491,147 of NZ_CP082966.1, read as the reverse complement.
TAGGATTTGCCAAAACATGTAAAAGTCTCGCTTCTTCTGAATTCTCTTCTGGATGATGATTGTATTTCCATTGCACTATTGGAGGTAAACTCATAAGAATACTTTCAATTCTTCCGTTTGTTTTTAAGCCAAATAAAGTTCCTCTATCATGGACCAAATTAAATTCTACATAACGACCTCTTCTAACTTCTTGCCAATCTTTATGTTCTTTTGTAAATTCAAACCCTCTTCTTTTTTCAACTATGGGAACGTAACTATTTAAAAAGCTATTACCGACTTCTGTCACAAAATTGAATCGATCTTCAATAGAAAACTCCTCGTTTTCCTTTAAATAGTCAAAGAATAAACCACCAATTCCACGTGCTTCGTTTCTATGTGAATTCCAAAAATATTCATCACAGGTTTTTTTAAACTTCGGATAAAATTCTAAATGATGTTTGTCGCAAGCAGATTTACAAACAGCATGAAAATGAGTAGCATCTTCATCAAATAAATAATAAGGTGTTAAATCTTGTCCGCCACCAAACCATTGTGTTACCACATTTCCTTCTGCATCATACATTTCGAAATAACGCCAATTTGCATGCACCGTTGGCACAAAAGGATTGATTGGATGTAACACTAAACTCAATCCACAGGCAAAGAAATTTCCTTCTTTTACCTGAAACTGATTTCTTAAGGCTTCTGGTAATTCGCCATGAACTGCAGAAATATTGACACCTCCTTTTTCAAAAACAGCACCATTTTCAAGAACACGCGTTCTACCTCCTCCTCCTTCTTTTCTCTCCCAAAGATCTTCTTCAAACTTGGCTTTCCCATCAACTTTTTCTAATTTAGAAGTAATTGTATCTTGAAGGTTTTCTATGTATTTGTAGAATTTATTTTTAAGACTAATATTGTTTTCCTGGAAATTTTCTGGAACTTCCTGCAATCTATGTGACTTGTCCTGCAAGGTTTCCAAAACCTTGTAGGTATATTTATTCTTTCCAAAATTATCTTGATATTCTCCTGCAAGGTTTTCAAAACTTCCTGAAACTTTTCCAGAACTTCCTACAAGGTTTTCAGAACCTTGTAGGTTTTCTTTTTCGTCCATTATCGGATTTTTATGACAAAAAATAAAATTGTTTTTATCATCAAATAACGTAATAACTTCATCCACAGAAATCAAATCTGATTTAAAATTTATAATTTCATTATAAGAAGAAAATTTATACTTTGAAAAATCAGAAATTATATTATGATTTTGAGGGTTTTTATGAATGTAGAGAATACTATTTTTCAAATATTCATCCGTAGTTATATTTTTTCTTTTGAAATGTTTTTCAAACAAACTACCTGTTCTTTTTTGCTGTTTATTAAATGCTTTTGCATAAGAATTTAATAAATTAGAAAAGAGTTGAGTTGCTTCTTCTCCTTCACAATCAATTCTCACTAAAAAATGATAATGATTTTTTAGTAAACAATAAGATAAAACAGAAACTTTACCTGAAAGATATTTGTTTATTAAAGTTAAAAAATACCTCATATTTTCATCACTGTCAAAAATGGTATTACCATTAATACCTCTATTAAAAATATGATAATATTTATCTTTTTCTAAAATTTCTAATTTCATTAATTTTTAAATTTTTAACACCTACAAGGTTAAAAAGAAACCTTGCAGGAGGTTATTGACATTTTGCAGGTGTTCCCGATATTTATAAAAGGATTTGTTAATTTAATAAATTCTTTATTGGGTAAATTATCTGTTTTTGAGCTCTAATTTATTTTTCATAAACAATTTTAGGATTTCCGTGTAAAATTTTCAGTGTACTTGTTGAGGCTGCAGTAACCGATAATGGTAAAACAAGAATAATTCCAATAATCGGAAGTAATAAAAATAACATAAAAACAATTCCATTTCCAATAGCATATCCTTTATTTTTATCAACAAAATGAACGCTTTTCTTATAATCAAAATGACGTTCTAAGGTATAATCCATATTCCCAAAACCAGCATAATAAGATTGTACAAAAAATAAAGCCAATGTTGATAATATATTTACAATCGGTATAAATTTTAATAACAATAGAGGTAACGTAATTAGTAATTCTCTAATTAAATTTCTAATATTTATTCTGATTCCTCTAATTAATTGCTGTGTATTTGTAGTTTTTCTATAGAGATGCGTTACATCTCCGTAAAAGTGTTTTTCAATTTTTTCTGAAACAGGACTCATAAAAGGTGCTGAAAAAGCCATAATAATGTGTTTATATAAAATTAAACCAATTATTAATACAATTAAACCTCCTATAAAATTACTAATGGATGTAAATGTTTCTTTACCCCAATCCCAAGTCCATATATTACTGATGTATGCACCTACATTATCAGATAAAACATACGCTTCAATTCCTATAAAAATTGCTGTAACAATACTTATCAAAATAGGAATGGCAAAATATTTCCAAAGTTTTAGTTTTGAAATCAATTCGAAAGCGCCTGCATATTCTTTAATCCCTAAAATGATGTTTTTAATCATTACCCTATCCTTAATCCTTTCCAAAGGAAAGGAAACTCATACTTAAAACCACAAGTTTTTCTTCCCTTTGGGAAGATTAAGATGGGCTTTTATATTCTTTCACAGCATCTACAAACGCTTTTGCATTTTCTACAGGAATATTTGGTAAAATTCCGTGACCTAAATTTACAATATATTTATCTTTTCCGAAATCATTGATCATTTGATGTACCATCTTCTTAATTTCTGATGGAGGCGATAACAATCTTGAAGGATCAAAATTACCCTGTAAAGTAATATTTCCTCCTGATAAATAACGTGCATTTCTGGCAGAACAGGTCCAATCTACTCCCAAAGCAGAAGCGCCTGATTTTGCCATTTTATCCAAAGCAAACCAACACCCTTTTCCGAATGCGATTACGGGTGTGCTATCTTTTAAAGCATCAATTATTTGCTGCATATATTGCCAAGAAAATTCTTGATAATCTATCGGAGACAGCATTCCTCCCCAAGAATCAAATATCTGAACAGCATTTACACCAGCTTCAACTTTTGCCCTTAAATATGCAATTGTTGTGTCTGTAATTTTTTGAAGTAAAGAATGTGCAACAACAGGATTCGTAAAACATAATTCTTTTGCTTTATCAAAGTTTTTAGAACCCTGACCTTGTACACAATAACATAAAATTGTCCAAGGTGAACCAGCAAAACCAATTAACGGAACCTCATCATTTAACTTTTCTTTGGTAGCTTTTATAGCTTCGATTACATACCCCAAAGTTTCATGAACATCAGGAACAATTACGCGATCTAAATCTTTTTGATTGCGAATAGGATTTGGTAAATAAGGTCCGAAATTGGGTTTCATTTCCACTTCAATATTCATTGCTTGCGGAATGACCAAGATATCTGAAAATAAAATTGCAGCATCCATACCATATCTTCTGATAGGTTGCACTGTAATTTCTGATGCTAATTCTGGTGTTCTGCAGCGGGTAAAAAAATCGTATTTCTTTTTGATTACCTGAAATTCTGGTAAATATCTCCCTGCTTGACGCATCATCCAAACGGGTGGCCTGTCTACAGTTTCTCCTTGTAAAGCTCTTAAAAATAAGTCGTTTTTAATCATAATTTTTATAACTCTAGAAATTTTATTTCCTTATTTGTCTTATTAATTTTCACAATATGATAAGGTTGCTTTATAACAGTAGTTGCCATACTCATGGGTTTTGGACCTTTTCTTTTTATTTTAATGAATACAGTATCTTTTTCTTGTGTAACTTCTATAATTTCAACTGAAAATCCTCCTGAATTCCGAACCTTATCCATACAAACAAGAACCATTTCTTTTGAAAAATCAATTACATTTTCAAATGTGTTAGAAACTTTATTTGTAGTATCTATTTTTGATAAAAAAGATTTCCATTCTTGTTTTGAAGAAATTACAAGGTTCTCTTTTTTAAATCCTTCCGCACCATTTCCAAATAAACTTCCTTTAGACAGCGACGTAAAACCTCCTTCTTGGTTTTTAGGACAACCTACTAGTAACAAACTAAACAAAATCGTGATCACTGTTTTCATCTTTTATATTTTTGAAACTGCAAACATGGCCTTATCAACTGCCTCTGCTATTTTTTTAATGTCTTTGTCTTTAATTGCTGATGATAAAAACCAAGCTTCAAATTGACTTGGGGGTAAAAACACACCATTTTTAATCATTTCCCAAAAGAAAATCGCAAACTTATTCGTATCCGAAGTCTGAGCTTCAGCAAAATTCGTCACTTTTTCTTTTGTAAAAAATGGATTCATCATAGAACCAAAACGATTCACAACCAAATCTACATTGTATTTTTTCGCAGTCTCTAATAAAATCACTTCTAAAATAGCCGCAGTTTCATTAAACTGATCATACGGATTCTGTCTCTTCACTTCGGTTAAAGTTGCTATTCCGCCTGCCATTGCAATCGGATTTCCACTTAACGTTCCTGCTTGATACATGCCTCCTAAAGGGGCAACTTCTTGCATAATTTCATTTCTCGCTCCGTAAGCTCCTACAGGAAAACCGCCACCAATTACCTTTCCTAAACAAGTAATATCTGCTGTAACCCCCAGTAATTCTTGCGCACCACCAAATTTAGAACGAAAACCTGTCATAACCTCATCTGCAATTAATAGCGCTCCTTTGGTTTCTATGTAGGCTTTCAATTCTTTTAAAAAATTATTCTGCGGAATTACAACTCCCATATTGCCACAGATTGGCTCTATAATGACACCTGCAATATCATCATGTTCCTCAAAATGCTTTTTTACACTTTCTAAATCATTATATGTAGCAATTAAAGTGTTTTTTACGGCTCCTTCCGGAACACCTTTAGAACCTGGCAAACTTAAAGTTGCTAAGCCAGAACCGGCTGCAACTAATAATGAGTCTTGATGCCCGTGGTAGCAACCAGAAAATTTTATAATTTTATCTTTTCCTGTAAATGCTCTTGCCAAACGAACTGCACTTAAGACCGCTTCGGTGCCAGAATTCACAAAACGAACTTTGTCCATTCCTGGAAAAGCATCGCAAACTATTTTTGCTAGTTTGATTTCATTTTTTGTCGAGGCTCCAAACGAATACCCATTCTTTAAGGCCTTTGTTATTGCTTTTTGAACCTTTTTATGACGATGTCCTAAAATCATGGGACCGTAAGAAAGCACCAAATCTATGTATTCGTTTCCGTCTACGTCTGTAATTTTACTTCCTTTTGCTTTTTTGATAAACAACGGATTTCCACCAACGGATGAAAATGCTCTTACTGGAGAATTTACTGCCCCAACCAAGTTTACCAATCCTTTGTTATATAATTTTTTTGAATTCTTGAATTTCATATTTACTCTTTTCCAGTTTGAGATTTCTGCCTTCGCAGGAATCTCCTAATTAATCAAACCAATCTTCTGATAAATCATTCCAATCAGAATTTTCTTCAATAATTAAATTTATTTTCCAATCTCTTTTCCACTTCTTTAAATTCTTCTCTCTTTTGATAGCATTAGAAATATATTGATAAACTTCAAAATAAATTAATTTATCTAAATTATATCTTGATGAAAAAAGCTTCAACCAATTTATTTTTATGCTCAAACATTCTTCTTTCCAAATCGTTTGAAACACCAATGTATAAAACTCCATCTTTTTTATTTGTAATAATATAAACATAATATTGATGTTGAGTTTTAAACAATCATTTTCTTTTTTAAAGTTTGAGATTTCTGCCTTCGCAGGAATGACCGCTAATTTATTTTTTACTTAATTTATAAATAAAATTACACATCTTAACAGCCCTTTAATAAAACTTTAGCTGCCTCCTTTGCAAAATACGTAATAATAATGTCTGCTCCTGCTCTTTTCATTGATAGTAAACTTTCCATCATTACTTTTTCACCGTCAATCCAACCTTTTTCTGCTGCAGCTTTTACCATTGCATATTCTCCACTTACATTATAACATGCAATCGGTCTGTCGAAATTATTCTTTAAATCTCTAATGATATCTAAATAGGATAATGCTGGTTTTACCATCAAAATATCGGCTCCTTCTTGATCATCAAAAGTAGCTTCACGCATTCCTTCATCTCTATTCGCAGGATCCATTTGATAGGTTCTTCGATCACCAAAAGTAGGTGCAGAATCTGCAGCATCTCTAAATGGCCCGTAAAAAGCGGATGCATATTTTACTGCATATGCCATAATTGGCAAGTTTACAAACCCCGAATTGTCTAAAGATTGGCGCACCATATCTATGGTTCCATCCATCATTCCTGAAGGCGCTACCATATCTACGCCAGCTTTTGCATGCGAAACTACTTGTTTTGCAATATTTACTAAAGTTGCATCATTATCAACATCATTCTCATGAATAATGCCGCAATGACCATGCGATGTATATTCGCAAAAACAAACATCTGTAATTACATATAAACTAGGATAATTTTTTTTAATAAAACGAATTGCTTGTTGCATAATTCCGTTTTCGTTCCAAGTTTCTGTACCTTCATCATCTTTGTTGGACGGAATTCCGAACAATAATACTGCAGGAATATTCAAAGAAACAACTTCATTTAATTCTTTAGAAATTCTGTCTAAAGAAAAACGTTTGATGCCTGGCATAGAAACAATTTCAGTTTCAATGTTTTCTCCTTCTTCTATAAATAATGGGTAAATAAAATTATCTACAGACAATTTAGTTTCTCTAACTAATCTGCGAATTCCTTCTGACTTTCTTAATCTGCGAGTTCTGAACATTTATTTGCACTTATTGTCAGTTCGAGCGCAGTCGAGAACTAAATTAACCTCTCGACTGCGCTCGAGGAGACATTCTTTTTTATTTTGAATAATAACTATTTATCAATTCTAAAACACTCTCTACACTGGGCATATTGGCAACCTGAACATTATCAAAATGCTTTCTTGCCTCTTTTGCCGTCGTTTCACCGATACAAAAAGCAATTTTGTCTTTCGTATTTTCTTGTAAATAACTTTCTATTCCTGACGGACTATAGAATAAAACACCAGAAACAGCATCGTTTAATTTATTTGGACTTAACATTGTTTTGTAGGCTTCCACTTCATTTACCACAATATCTGCTGTTTGCAAATAGGCCGGTAAAATATCCATTCTTACATTACTGCAAAAATAGGTTACTTCTTTATTCTCTAATGTTGTTGATAAATAAGTTGCTAATGTTTTTGCATTTTTTGCAACTTTAGCGACTTTACCAATTCTATTTTCAATCAATTTTTTAGTTCTTCTACCTACACAAAAAATATTCTTGAATTTTATTTCATCTTTTGTAAAAGAGTTTAAAATTGATTCTACTCCATTCTGGCTGGTGATAATTACATTTTCAATTTCGTTTTTCATCACCTTTGGTGGAATTCTATTAAAACGAATTTTTATAAAATCGCTATCCTTTATGTCAATAGCATCGGATAATATTTCTTTTTGAAGTTCAGAAAGTTTTTTTGTAGAATAGACAGATGCTATTTTAGTAGAAACACCTTCATCTTCTGCCATCATTTCTTTTCCTCCTTTATTAATTATATAATCTGCACAATCTTTTGCTAGGTATCTATGATTTCCTAGTTTTGCCGTTTTTGCAACTCTTATTTTTTTAGAACCATCTTTTTTTAATAAAACAGCTTTAAAATTTACTTCTTCAGTTCTTGAATCAACATAGGCTAGCGCTCCAATAGGTGCAGTACAACCGCCCTCTAACAATCTTAAGAACTCACGTTCCACACCTACACAAACTTTAGTTTCATGGTGATTTAATTGCTCACAAGCATCTAATGAAAAATCATCTTTTTCTAAAGCAGTAATCATAATTGCTCCTTGACCAGGTGCAGAAATCATCCAAGGAAGATCGATAGCATCTTTAGGAAGTATGCCAAGTCTTTCTAGTCCGGCCGCCGCAAATACAGCACCGTTCCAAGTTTCGCTATTTTTTAATTTTTCTAAACGTGTATTTACATTTCCTCTTAAATCTTCAACTTTATGGGTTGGATATCTATTTAACCACATGGCTTTTCTTCGCAAACTACCTGTAGCGATTAATCCTTCTGGCTCACCGAAAAACTCTTCATTACCTTTTAAAACTAAAATATCGTTGTAATTACCGCGTTTTAAAACGGCAGCCTGAACAATGCCTTCTGGTAAAGCAGTTGGCACATCTTTTAGAGAATGTACAGCAATATCGATATCACCATTTAACATGGCGATGTCTAAATTTTTGGTAAAAATTCCTGTAATTCCTAACTCATACAAAGGTTTATCTAAAATAATATCTCCTGTAGATTTTATAGGAACTAAAACAGATTCGTAGCCTAATTCTCTTAATTCTTTACGTACTTTATTCGCTTGCCAAAGCGCTAATTCACTATTGCGAGTTCCTATTCTAATGATTTTTTGCATGAAATTTAATTAAGATTGAAACACTTTTTGCATTACTTCGATGCTTTCTGTTACCGAAGTTTCATCATCTTTTAGGTGTTTTACAAACTGTGTAGTAATTTTTTGAATAAAACGTGAAGTTAATATTTCTGCTTGATTTTCATCAAAATTAACAATTTTCTTTTTCTGAAAATTTATTTCATCATTTTTTATAACTTCTAAATACTCTTTTAAAGCGGCAATTGCTGGCGTAAATCTCCTGTGATTTAACCAATCGTTAAATTCTGTTTTATGTTTTAGAATAATCGCCTCTGCCAAAGGGATTTCCTTTTGACGTACTGCCAAAGTTTCATCTGTAATCTTAGAGAGTTCATCAACATTTACCAAAGAAACTCCTTCTAAATCTCTAACATCTTTTGCAACATTTTCTGGCATCGATAAATCTAAAATCAGTAATTTCTTATTATTTTGAACATGTTCTTTTAAAATAGTAGGTTTGTCAGAACCTGTAGAAACTATTAAAACATGAGCATTTTCAATTTCTGCTGATAAGTTTTTAATAACCGATTTTCTTATAGAAGCATGCTCTTTTATAAATTCAATCGCTTTTTGCTCTGTGCGGTTAATTAAACAAACTGACTTGTTTTGCGTGTATTCTGCTAAATTTTTACAAGTGTGTTTCCCCATTTTACCCAGACCAAAAACTAAAATATTTTTGGTGTTATAATTGGGCACATTTTTAATAAGATATTGCACGGCAGCGTATGAAACAGATGTTGTGCCTGAACTTAATTTTGTTTCATTTTTAACTCTTTTGCTAGCCTGAAAAACACTATTTAACAGCCTTTCTAGATATGCATTTGTGGTATTTTGCAATTTAGCCATTTTAAACGACTGCCTTAATTGCCCAACAATCTCATAATCTCCTAAAATCTGACTTTCTAAACCTGTACCAATTCTGAATAAATGTTCAACAGCTTCTTGGTTTTTATAGACATTAGAAATCGAAGCAAATTCTTCTACAGAACCTTCAGAAAAATGACATAATAATTGTATTAGTTGATAAGGATGCTCTGCAAAACCACAAATTTCCGTTCTATTACAAGTTGATAAAATAAAAACTCCTTCAAACTTTTTAGCCTTTGCTAACGCTAACAAAGATTCTTGACTCTCGTTAGATAAGGAATATTTTCCACGTGTTTTTACGTCAGCTTTTTTGTAGCTCACTCCAATATTATAGAAATGTGTTGTTTTATTCTCGTGCATAGAATTAAAAAGTTGCACAAAAATAGAAACTTCATCTAGAAAAAAATGTCGCTCAAAGTACTTTTTATAACGTTATCTGTTTTTTAGCTTTTATTTAATAAATAAATTTATAAAAACCCTTATTTTTGTTGCCTTAGCAAGGTTTCTTAATGCATTTATGTAGAATGGTTCTAAATAAATTAAATCTTTAAAAATAATTTTTAATGTTCAAAAATGTCGGTAAAAGTTCTTTTGATGAAATAAATCTTGAAAAAGGGTTTTATGTACTTCATTTTCAGAATGAAAGCAACGAAGTGCAAAATTTTGAAAGAGAAATCAACAGCACTTTTATACAAATACATTTTTGTTTGCGAGGAAATTCTAAATTTTTATTCAATTCGGGTTCTTATACTTTTGATGTTTTAGATAACAGATCTATCCTGTTATACAACCCACAAAGAATATTGCCTATCCATTTAGAAATTCAACCCAAAACAACCCTAATTTCTTTGTTAATTTCTATAGAAAAATTTCATTCTTTATTCTCTAAAGAATCTGGTTACATTCCTTTTTTGAGTGATGAAAATAGCAACCGAAAATATTATGATGATGCAGAAATTAAACCAACAGTTTCTATTGTTTTACAGCAAATCATCAATTCTAATATTAACAGTTCTATTAGAGAATTATATGTAAAAGGAAAAGTTTACGAATTATTAAGTTTGCATTTTCAGAAAGATGAAAGTGCCGAGGGTGAATATTGTCCGTTTTTAGTGGATGAAGAAAATGTTTTAAAAATTAGAAAAGCAAAAGAAATTATCATCGAAAATATGGCTGAACCGCCAAGTTTACAAGAATTAGCAAATGAAGTTGGTTTAAATATTAAAAAATTAAAAGAAGGTTTTAAGCAAATTTATGGAGATACCGTTTTTAGTTTCTTGTTCGATTATAAAATGGAACATTCTAGAAGATTGTTAGAAACAAACCTCTATAACGTAAATGAAGTAGGTTTGCAAGTTGGTTACAGCACTTCAAGTCATTTTATTGCCGCCTTTAAAAAGAAATTTGGTACGACACCAAAAAAATATGTGATGGGTTTACAGAATTAGCAATTTGAAGAAAAATATACAATTTGAAACAACTTACACATTACGATATCGAAAACAATCAGAAACAGTTTCCAATAACTATTGTTTGCGATGCTATTAGAACACCAGAAAATATTGGTATGTGTTTTAGAATTTCTGAAAGTTTTGGTGTAGAAAAAATTTATTTTCATAAAGATTCACCTGCCATAGAAAACAGAAAAGTAATCAACACGGCAAGAAATACAATTGCTCAAATTAATTATGAGTATTATGTCAATTTCCCTAAAATTATCGCACAACTAAAAGCCGCAGGAAACACCATTATAGGAATAGAAATTACTGATAAAAGCATCAATATTCAAGATTTTAATTTTAAAAATCATGAAAAAATAGTCTTAATTTTGGGCAGTGAACGCAATGGAATTGAAGACATCAATTTAATGGATTACACAATTTCAATACCCATGTATGGCAGAAATTCTAGCATGAATGTAATTCACAGTTTGGCCATTATGCTTTATGAGATAACGAAGCAAAAAGTAACAAAAAGTTAGCAAAATATAAACAAACAGCATCTGAAATAAATTCAGCATACAATGAAAGGAGTTTTACTAAACAACTTAGGATCACCAGATTCTACAGAATTAAAAGACGTTAAAAAATATTTAGATGAATTTTTAATGGATGGTCGTGTTATCGATATTGATTATTGGAAACGCTACATTTTAATTAAAGGGATCATTTTAAATTTCAGACCTAAAAAATCAGCGAAAGCTTACAAAAAAATTTGGTGGGATGAAGGGTCGCCATTGGTTGTGATATCAGAACGATTTGCAGAAAAAGTAAACCACAAAACAGACATTCCGGTTGAATTAGCGATGCGTTATGGCTCTATGTCCATGGAAAAAGGAATTAAAAATTTAGCTGACCAAGGAGTTACAGAAATCTTTTTAGCCCCTCTATATCCTCATTATGCGATGTCTTCTTACGAAACTGTAGTAGTACAGGCCGAAGAAATTTTAGCTGAAAAATATCCGCATATTATTTTAGATACCTTACCTCCTTTTTATAACAAACCAGAGTATATAAAAGCGATGAGTAACAATATTGCGCATCATTTAAAAGGTTTCGAGTATGATCATATTCTGTTTTCTTACCACGGAATTCCTGAGCGCCATATCAGAAAATCAGATCCAACAAAAAGTCATTGTAAAATAGATGGTTCTTGTTGCGAGCGCAATTCTGTGGCACATTATACATGCTATAGACATCAATGTTTTGAAACCACCAAAGAAATTGCCAAAACCTTAAATTTAAAAGAAGGAACATGGAGCAATTCTTTTCAGTCAAGATTGTTAAAAGATCCATGGTTAAAGCCCTACACCGATTTTGAATTAGAGAAATTTCCAGAAATGGGAAAAAAGAAATTAGCAGTGATTACACCTGCTTTTGTTTCAGATTGTTTAGAAACTTTAGAGGAAATTGCCATGGAAGGTGAAGAAGATTTTATGGCTGCTGGAGGTACTCATTACAAACACATTCCTTGTATGAATGATAATGACGATTGGGTTGATGTAATGGTTTCTTGGATTGATGAATGGCAAGGAGAAAAAGTGATAAATGGTTAGTGGTTTGTGATCAAAGCTGAAAAACTCAATTCAAGTACTTTTTAAGTTTATCATAACAATTATCAACTTTAAAAAATAAAAACAAAGAACGTTGAATTTTGAACTTTGAACTTTGAACTTTGAACTTTGAATATTATATCTTAAACTTTAAAATAAAACTATGAGTTTTTATTACGTAAAAGCATTACATATTATCTTTGTAGTTACTTGGTTTGCAGGTTTATTTTATATTCCGAGGTTATTTATTTATCATATAGAGGCCGAAAAAAAGCCAGAACCTGCAAAAGAAATTTTACAGACGCAATATAAATTAATGAGCAAAAGGCTTTGGTATATTATTACATGGCCTTCCGCAATTTTGGCAAGTTTTTTTGCTTTTTGGATGTTGTTTGAAAATCCTTATTATTTATCAGAACCCTGGATGTTGGTAAAACTAGCCTTTGTTTTAGCATTGTATTTATTTCATTATTCTTGTCAAATAATTTATGCTCAATTGCAGAAAGATATTATTAAATATTCTGCTTTTCAACTTCGAATTTGGAATGAAATCGCGACCATAATCCTTTTTGCTGTAGTATTTTTAGTAACCATTAAAAGTGCCATTAATTGGATTTGGGGTGTTGTTGGCATCATACTTTTTGGGATTTTACTAATGTTAGGTATTAAACTTTATAAAAAAATTAGAGAAAAAAGAAGTTGGGAAAAAAGCGAGAATATCATCTTAAAAAAAGATAAAAACAATGTGGATTAGTCTTTAAATAACGCGAATTCAGCTTACATATCTTAATCGTTTAAATTAAAGTAGATCCTTTATTTATCCGATAAAAATAAAAAACAAGTAACCAAAAATCAGTCAAAACCTTTTTATTTTTACTAAAAAACATTTGTATTTTTACATAAATATTCAATATGTCTAAAGACTTAAGTAATTACAGAAAATCTTACGAAAAGCAAGAACTTTTAGAAGACAACTGTCCAGAAAATCCAATGGAATTATTTCGAACCTGGTTTTTAGATGCAGACAATTCTGGCACTGCAGTCGAAACGAATGCTATGACTATTTCTACGATTGGTAAAGACGGATTTCCGAAAAGTAGAATTGTGCTTCTAAAAAAATATACTTGGGAAGGCTTTATTTTTTACACCAATTACAACTCAGAAAAAGGCAAGGCCATTGAGGCCAATCAAAATATTTGTCTATCTTTTTTCTGGCCTGCTTTAGAACAACAAATTATCATCAAAGGAAAAGCAGAAAAACTTTCAGAAAATTTATCTGATGGCTATTTTGAATCGAGACCTGATGGTAGTAAATTAGGCGCATGGGCTTCTAATCAAAGTGCTGTGGTAAAATCTAGAGAAGAGCTCGACACAAACTTAAAAACGTTCGAAAAAAAGTTTGAGGGAGCAGAAATTGTAAGACCAAAACATTGGGGAGGCTACCTTGTTAAACCAATTTCTCTAGAATTTTGGCAAGGAAGACCCAATAGAATGCATGATAGAATACGATATTCTTTACAAAAAGATTTTTCATGGAAATTAGAGCGATTGTCACCTTAATTTTTATATTTACATTTCAATAATCAAATTAAATGAAAACACTTTACATAGTTCGCCATGCAAAATCTTCTTGGGAATATTCTGGAATTGAAGATATTGATAGACCTTTAAAGAAAAGAGGAATTAAAGACGCTCATTTAATGTCTAAATTTTTATCAAAAAAAATCTCTAAACCCGATGTTTTTATGTCTAGTAGCGCAAATAGAGCTTTGCATACTGCCGTAATTTTTTGCGAAAATTTTGACTATCCCCTATCTAACCTAAAAATAAGACGCCAATTATATAGTTTTAGCGATGGTTATTTAGTAAAAACCGTAAAGGCTTTAGACGATTCCTTTAATACTGCCATTATTTTTAGTCATGATCATGGCATCAATACCTTTGTAAATAAATTTGGCAATAAACCTTTAGCGCATGTTGCTACTTGCGGAATTATAGGAATTAAATTCGAGGATAAACATTGGAAGGATATTAAGAAAGGAAAAACAGTGATGGCTGAATTCCCTAAAAACCACAAATAATTTTAGTTTGCTAGAAATAAAAAAATTTGGCGCTATTGATATCGGTTCAAATGCCATTAGATTGCTGATATCCAACGTAGTTGTAAAAGAAGGACAAGAACCTCAATTTAAAAAATCATCTTTAGTCCGTGTTCCCATTCGTTTAGGAGCTGACGCATTTGTAAGCGGTATTATTAGTGAAGAAAATACCATTAGAATGATAGATGCCATAGAAGCTTTTAAATTATTAATGAAAGTTCATCATGTGGAACGCTACAAAGCCTGCGCTACTTCCGCAATGAGAGAGGCTAAAAATGGTGTTGAACTTGTTGAAAAAATCTTTAAAGAGACTGGTGTTCAAATTCATATTATTGGCGGAAAAGAAGAAGCAGCCATTATATCATCTACCGATTTAAACGAACTTATAGAAGGCGATAGTTCGTACTTATATGTAGATGTTGGCGGCGGCAGCACTGAGTTTACTGTTTTTTCAGGAGGTAAAATTATTACCTCAAAGTCTTTTAAAATGGGAACAGTACGTTTACTCAATAATAAAAAAGCTGTTAACAAAGAAATTTTTGCAAATGTTGAAAAATGGGTTAAGAAAAATACAAATGGTTTAAAAAACTTATCTTTAATTGGCTCTGGAGGAAACATTAATAAACTTTTTAAAATGTCTGGTAGAACGGAAGGAAAACCAATTTCTTTTATTTATTTGAATGCACAATATGAGTTTTTAAAACAAATGAGTTATCAAGAAAGAATTTCTGAATTAAGTTTAAATCCTGATAGAGCAGATGTTATTATACCCGCTACAAAAATCTATTTATCCTCCATGAAATGGAGTGGTGCAAGAAAAATTTATGTTCCAAAAATTGGACTTTCTGATGGAATCATAAAAAGTTTGTACTACAATAAGTTATAAAAACCTAATTTTACAGACTATTTATAAATGTTTTTAGTACTTTTGATAGTATTTTTTAATTTTTAAATTCAGTATTGAATAATGTTTAGTAATATGAAGAAATTTCTATTAAGTGTAGCTTTTTTAATGTTTGCTGCAATTGGTTTTAGTCAAGATTTACCTTTAAATCCTGAACCTGGAAAATGCTATGTTCGTTGTAAAACTCCAGATATTTATAAAAACGAAACAGTAAACGTAGCTGTTTCTCCAGAGTACAAGAAAATAATTACCTACCCAGCCGAATATAAAACCATTCAAGAAAAGGTAATTATTAAAGAAGCCGGAGAAGAAGTATTAATTGTACCAGCAGTATGGGGCACGCAAGTGGTTACCTACTATGAAAAAGAAGATGGTACAAAATTAGAAACTCAAGAAGCTGTTTTTATACAAGGTTCTGAAACTGTTGAAACGAAAGCTGCCTCTGCAAACTGGGTAATGAGTGAAAAAATGCCAGACTGTAATTCTGATGATCCAGAAGACTGCAGATATTGGTGCTATAAACCTCAACCTGCAGAGTTTAGAACCATGCCTACAGAAAAACTTAAGGCAGATGCAAGTGTCTCTAAAATACGTATTCCTGGTGTTACAAAAACTTATGAGAGAAAGGTGATGGTTAAAAAACCTACAACCTCAATTGTACAGACGAAACCTGAATATAAAACAATAGAAAAAACAGTTTTAGTAAAAGATGCAAGATCAGAAGAAGTTATTGTACCTGCAGTTTTTAGATCTGTAACTAAAGAGGTTTTAGTAAAAAAAGGAGGGTTAACCTCATGGAAAGCTGTTGACTGTGAATTGGTAAATAATACACCTTTACCCATAAGCTGGGATTTCTCTAGCGCTACACTAAATGAAGGAGCAACAAGAATCATAGACGCTAGATTGTTACCAATCTTAAAAGAAGGAATGGCTGTATTTATTGAGTCACATACGGACATGAGAGGAACTAAAAAAGATAACCAAGACTTATCTGACAGAAGAGCAAAAGCCGTTACAGATTATTTAATTTCTAAAGGCATCAATGTAAGTCAGTTATTTGCGAAAGGTTTTGGAGAATCGAAACTTTTAAATAAATGTTCTGATGACGTTGTTTGTTCTGAAGCTGAACACTCAATAAACAGAAGAACTACTTTTAGAGTGGTCAATCAAAAATAAGATTAATCTTATTTTAAAATAAAAAAAAACGAAGCAATTTGCTTCGTTTTTTTTATTTCTAATATTTTTGAATAACAGATTGAATAAAAGGATAATAGTATTCTGTCATTATATATCCCTTTTTCTCTGCTAACTTTTTCCCTTTATAATTCACCATCAATAAAGTTGGGAAAGATTGTACTCCATATTTATGTTGAAGCTTGTAATTTTCGCTCATTTTTTTTGGTGTTAACAAATCTATTCTTCTAGGAATATCTACCTCTAAAAGCACTAAATCTCTATCGGACAAAGCTTTAAATTTCTCTGTATGAAATAATTCAGTATCTAAAATTTTACATGGACCACACCAATCTGACCCTGTAAAATAAATTAAAATAGGTTTATGTTCTTTTTTAGACTTCTGCAAAGCTTCTTTAAAAGTTGGAGACCATTGTAATTTAACTTCATTAAATTGAGCATCCGTACTCAAATCTATCCCTACTTCCTGTGAATAAAAGCTGTTTAAAGTAGCAAAATAAACAAAAAAACAAACCATTAATTTATTCATAATAATAATTTCTTCAAAAGTATCAAAAATTATACCAGTATTAAAATATAAACTGTGACTTCCTAAATTTTATTTTGTCTTAACCATCGAGTAATAATTTAAAAAATGGTGCTACTATAAATTAAAGAAATAAAAACCAATATTTTAACCTCTTATTTTTTGTATATGATTTTTAATCAGGCAATTAAAATCTATATTTTGATTGCCTAAAAAACATGTTTCTATTTCTATATAAAAAAGAGAATCTAATACACTCTCTAATCTCGTATAATCTTTTTCTGTGGTGAGTATCATTTTGTTTTGAGACTTTAAGTCATTAAACTCTTGCTTAATTTGTTGAATTTCCGAAGATGAAAAATGATGATGATCTGCATATTCTAAATGTTTAAAGTTCACTTTTTTTTGTTCTAAAAAATGAACTAAAGGTACTGGATTCGCAATGCCTGTGATCAATAAAACGTTATAATTTTTCAACTCATGAACCTTTATTTTTTTATCCGAAGACACAATATTTCCGTAGGATATGGTTGTAAAAAAAATACTTTTATCAAACTTTTTTAATTTTAATTTAATCGCTTCTTGTTGCTTATTGCTTAAATCTTCCGGACATTTTGTAACTACAATTACATCTGTTCGTTTTGCTCCTGTGCTACTTTCTCTTAAATTACCTGTCGGCAATAAAAAATCATCTGTAAACAAATCATCAAACTTTGTGAGTAAAATATAAAAACTTCCTTTCACTTTTCTATGTTGATATGCATCGTCTAGTAAAATAATTTCTGGAGCTGTTTTTTTTATCAATATTTGAATTCCTTCTACCCTATTTGCATCAACAGCTACTGCTATTTGCTCAAATTTTTTAAAGTATTGTAAAGGTTCATCACCCACCTCTAAAGCTTTATGCGTCTTATCTAAAAGCACAAATCCTTTTGTTTTACGCTTATAACCCCTGCTAAGAACTGCTACTTTCAGTTCTTTTTTTAAAATTCTAATTAAATATTCTATTTGCGGAGTTTTCCCTGTGCCACCAACACTTAAGTTACCTACAACAATAATGGGTATTGGAAAAGAAGTCGATTTAAAATAGCTAGTATCGAATAAAAAATTGCGAATTGTAGTAACTACATCATACAAAATTGCCAACGGAAATAATAAAAATCTAACAAATTTCATCTGTGTAAAAATACATTAAAAATGTTAACTTTGATTTTCTATAAAATCAAAAAATGACCATCAAAAACATAACCAATTACATTGAAGAATTAGCACCTTTAAACTACGCAGAAGATTTTGATAATGTTGGTTTATTGATTGGTAATTACAACACAGAGGTTACGGGAGTTCTAGTAACTTTAGACACCTTAGAAGAAACTGTTGATGAAGCCATCGCCAAAAATTGTAATGTAATTGTAAGCTTTCACCCCATTATTTTTAGTGGTTTAAAAAAGGTAAATGGAAATTCTTATGTAGAAAAAGTGGTTCTAAAAGCCATTAAAAATGACATTGCAATTTATGCGACGCATACAGCTCTGGATAATTCTAAAAACGGAGTTTCTGCAAAAATATGTGAAGTTTTAAGGCTCACCAACACCAAAATTCTACTTCCTAAAAAAGGAATTATACAGAAACTAACGACCTATGTTCCTGCTGAAAATGCTTCTAAATTAAAGAATTCTCTTTTTGCCGCTGGCGCAGGAAATATTGGGAATTATGATAATTGTTCTTTTAGTGTCTCTGGTGATGGAACTTTTAGAGGAAATGAACATTCTAATCCTGTTATTGGAGAAAAAGGAAAACTTCACACAGAAAAAGAAATAAAAATTTCTGTGACTTTTGAAAGTAAAAACAAAACCTCTATTTTAAGAGCCTTGCATGAAAACCATCCTTATGAAGAAGTTGCATATGAAATTGTAACCACAGAAAATGTACATCAAGATATTGGAATGGGAATGATTGGCGAACTCCCCTCAGAAATGCATGAAAAAGAATTTTTATTGTATTTAAAAAAAACAATGAAAACAGATTGTATACGTCATTCTGCGCTGATTCATAAAAAAATAAAAAAAGTTGCAGTATTGGGGGGGTCAGGAAGTTTTGCTATTTCCGATGCTAAAAAGGCTAATGCCGATGCGTATGTGAGTGCAGATTTTAAATATCACGAGTTTTTTAAAGCAGAAAACAGCATACTTTTGGCAGATATAGGCCATTATGAAAGCGAACAGTTTACAAAAAACCTTTTGGTTGATTATCTTACGAAAAAATTTAGTAATTTCGCAGTCATTTTATCAGAAAAAAGTACAAATCCTATTTATTATATATAATCATGGCAAAGAAGAAAGAAATTTCGGTTGAAGAAAAATTAAGAGCTTTATATGACTTACAGTTAATAGACTCTAGAATTGATGAAATTAGAAACGTTAGAGGTGAACTACCTTTAGAAGTAGAAGATTTAGAAGATGAAGTTGCCGGTTTAAACACACGTGTTGCTAATTTAAACAAAGACGTTACGAGTTTAGAAACAGATATCAACAACAAAAAGTTAGCGATAGAAGAGTCTAATTCGTTAATGAAAAAATACGATGAGCAACAAAAAAAGGTAAGAAACAATAGAGAATTTGATTCATTATCTAAAGAAATTGAATATCAAGATTTAGAAATTCAATTGGCAGAGAAAAGAATTAATGAATACAAAGCCAAGATTGCTCAGAAAATGGAAGTTATTGATAGAACTAAAGAAAAATTAGCGAAGCAAGAACAACATTTAGGTCATAAGAAAGCTGAATTAGATGCTATTTTAAAAGAGACAGAAAAAGAAGAAGCGCTCTTAATTAAGAAATCTAAGGAATTTGGAGATTCTATCGATGCACATTTATTATCTGCATACAATAGAATTAGAACGAAAGTAAAAAATGGTTTAGCAGTGGTGGCGATAGAACGTGGCGCTTCTGGAGGTTCTTATTTTACAATTCCACCTCAGGTGCAATTAGAAATTGCCAATAGAAAGAAAATTACTATAGATGAGCATAGTGGTCGTATTTTAGTGGATGCGGCTTTAGCAGCAGAAGAAAAAGAGAAAATGGATCAACTATTTCATTAATCTTTTTAAAGTTAAAATATTAAAAAACTCGAAGTAAGTGCTTCGAGTTTTTTAATGACCTTTTCTGACGTATTATTCATTGCATTAATATTCTAATTTTTTTAGATATTTTAATTTTTGTTTCCAAGTTTGTAAATCTTCTTTTAAGTCGTTTATCTTATTTCTTACATTTACTACTAACGGATTGTCTGCTTTAGCATTTGAGAAAAAACCTAAATTATTTTCTAGTTGCTGCATTTCTTTGACAACCTCATCAATCTTTTTTCTAACATATATTTGTTCAGAATCTAATCTTCTTACATCATTGTCAGCAGCATACCCATCGACAACATTTGTAAACTTAAGCATAGAAATTTCATTTTTATCCAAAGACAAACTCTCTAATATTTTATCTACTTGTTTATTAAACTTACCTTCTAAATGACGCGCATTTGATGGTAAAGTTCCTAAACTTCTCCAGGCTTTAATCGATTCTAAAACAGCATCTTTTGTAGTGTCTTTTGATTGTTTTAAAGTTTCTAAAAATTCTTTTTTTGCCACTACAACCGCTTGTTGTTCTTTACTTACAGAATTTTTTTGTTGATAATATCTATCAAAATAATGGTTACAAGCAGCTTTAAAACGTTTCCAAATATCATCAGAAAATTTGCGAGGTACGTGACCTATTTTTTTCCAGTCTGACTGCACTTTTTTCATGGTATTCGTTGCCTTTTCCCAATCTTCGCTTTCTTTTAACGATTCTGCCAATTCAATTAAAGCAATTTTCTTTTCTAAATTATCTTGCTGCTCACTCTTTTCTTGCTTGTAAAATGTATTTTTCGAACTATTGAATTTTTTAGTTGCCGCTTTAAATTTTTGCCACACTTCTTCACTTTTTGAATAAGGAAGTTTCCCAACATTAAAATACTCTTGCCTTAATGCTTCAATATCATTGATGCTTTTTTGCCAATCATTATGGCTTTTGTTGTTAGTGGTATCATACGCATCAATTAAAGCAATCACATCTAACTTCTTTTGGGTAATTTCTTGATATTTAGAGCGCATTTCTCTAAAATAATCATGTCTTTTATCATGAATTTTCTTTGTTGCGACACTAAATTTATGCCAAATTTCTTCACGCATTTCTTTTGCTACCGGCCCTATATCTTCTTTCCAAATTTTATGCAAATCTTGCAATTCGTTTGCTGCATAATTCACATCGGTTTCATTGGCTAAAGCCTCCGCTTGTTTTATAATGTTTAGTTTTTCCTCTAAATTATGTTTAAATTCTAAATCTCTAAAATCATTGCTTAAATGCAACAAATCGTAAAAACGTTCTACATGATGATGATAAATTTTCCATGTATCATTATAATAAACTTTTGGTACTGCACCAATTGTGCGCCAAGTATCTTGAATTTCTTTAAAATTCTTGTACATGGTAGTAGCATCTGCCTCATCTATCAAGTTTTTTAAACTTTCAATGACCGCTACACGTTTCTCTAAATTTTGATTTAATTGCTTGTCTAAATCATTATAATGCGCATCTCTTTGCTTTTTATAGTCTGCTAGCAACGCGTTATACTCTGCTTTAATTGGACTAGAAAACTGAAAATCAATAACATTACCTCCATCCGCTAAAAAAGCAGCTTTTTTTTCTGCTATTAGAGCCCCAAACTTTTTATTGAAAGCACTTTTAACACTTTCTACTTCGTTTTTTATTTTTTGTACAGGATTGTCTGCTATGATCTTTTTAAGCTCTACAACCAATTCCTCTAAAGTGAGTTTTGTATATGCTACCTTGGGCGTTTCTTCTTCTTCTTCTTCTTCTTCTTCTTCTTCTTCTTCCTTCGGCATTTCATCTTCGGCATTTTCAACTACCACACTTGCAACCTTGTTTACAGATTCTGAAGTAGCATCAACCACCGCTGTTTTTGTAGATTCCGTTTTTTCCTCTTTTACAGAGATTTTCTCCGTACTCTCTATCTTTACATCTTCTGTTTTCTTCTGTTCTTGAGGTGTTACATCAACTTTTTCAATTGATTTTAAATCGTTTTTTTCAACGTTTTCTTCATTTTTATCTAACATATCTACAATGTTTAAAGGTCCTTATACAATACTATAATTATATAAGCATCAAAAATAGTGACAACTTACAATAATTGCAAGTTATCATAGCAGTAAAATTTATAATCTAAGGTTAATTATTCCAAATTCTCCAAGATTCTTCAGCCTGTAGTTCTAACATCTCTGATCCGTTTTTAATAACTGCACCGTTTTCTTTTCCTTTGGATAAAAACATCGTTAATTCAGGATTGTAAATTAAATCATACAAAATATGATTTTTGGTAATAAATTGATAGGGAATATTTGGATATTTCTCAATATCTGGAAATGTTCCTAACGGTGTAGCATTCACAATTATAGTGTACTTTTCCATTATTTTTTGCGTTAAACTTTGATAAGAAATCTCTTTATTGCCTTTAGGATTTCTAGACACTAATTTACAGGCGATTTTATTTTTCTTAAAAGCATAGGCTATCGCTTTCGATGCGCCTCCTGTTCCTAGAATTAGTGCTTTTTTATGATGCTTTTTTAAAAGCGGAATGATAGAATTTTCAAAACCTACAACATCTGAATTATAGCCTTTTAAATTTCCTCTTTTTGTAAATTTAATCGTATTCACCGCCCCTATTTCTTCTGCAGTTTTATCAAGTTTATCTAAAAACGGAATTACATCTTGTTTATAAGGAATCGTAACATTAATTCCTTTTAAATCTTTATGTTGTTCGATAACAGTAGGGAAATCTTCAATTTTTTGAAGATCAAAATTTACGTATTTATGATTCTTTAAATTTAGTTTCTCAAACTTTTTCGTAAAATATCCCCGTGAAAATGAATACGAAATATTTTTACCTAACAATCCAAATAATTTATTTTTTCCTTTTTCTATCATAATAATCAATGGCTAATATTAATCCGATACCCATAAAAATAAAGCAAATTGCTAAAATTGTTTCTAAACTTAAACTATTGGGTATAAATCGTTCATAATTCTCTACAATTTTACGACCTTCTTTGTCTAATAAAGCAACCCCGTTTTGTTGCACATAAACAGTTCTTTTCCAAGGCCAAACAATCCCTAAAGACCCCGTTATAAAACCTATAATTATTGCATTTACAATTTTATGATATCTTTTTAAAACATATCCTAAAAAATGTGAAATAGAAACCAAACCAAAAGCAGAACCGCCCGTAAAAACGGTAATAATTTTTAAATACCTCACTTTTATGGGATCTGATAAAACCTTAAAATTACCAGAAAGAATGTTGGTCAGTACATTTAGTAAAACATTTACAGAATCTACTAAAAGTAACACATAATTGCCCAATAATATCAAAATAAAAGAACCCGAAAGCCCCGGTAGCGTCATCCCAGAAACTCCTATAATTCCACAAATAAAAACAAACCAAAGATTATCGTTTTCGACTGCAGGTGTTAAAAAACTAATACTCACACCAAGGCTTGCACCGACTATTAGAGAAATAATATTTTTCTTGCTCCAACCACCAAAATCTTTACCAACATAGTAAATTGAACCGATAATCATCCCAAAAAACCAACTCCAGACATACAGTTCATAGTGTTTTAAAAAATAATCTAATAGCAGAGAAACACTAAAATAACTAAAAATACTGCCGCCCATCACCAACAATAAAAATTGAGCATTGATATATTGCAAAAAGCTTTTAACCTTTCCGTTTAGTAGTAACTTAAACGATTTTAAATTAATTTTTTGAAAGGAATAAATCAATTCTTCATAAAAACCTAGCACAAAAGAAACTGTTCCACCAGAAACTCCAGGAACTTTATTGGCTGCCCCCATAATTAATCCTTTAAAAAAAAGGACGATTTTTTGAACGAATGTTCTCTCTTGGTGCATTTACTTTTTTTGAACAGCTAATTTCTCCATCAATAAAATAAGTGCAAAACCAGCGATTGCTAACATAATTGCAGGTATTAATTGAGAATCAATTCCTAAATTAACTTCTGAATATTGAAAGGGAGAAATACTTTTTTCTAAAGCCACTTTATAATTTTCAAAATCATTAAGTTGATTTTGATAGACCGATAAGCTACCTAAATTACTAACGTCTTTAAACTGCACAACTGAACTAGAGGATTTATCAAAGACTGACTGCGTCAGTTTCCAAGGCCAAATTTTATTCAAAGAACCTATGATAAAGCCGGTTAAAACCGCTAAAGTATAATTTTTATAATTGGCAAACAACCATTTTAAAACTTTAGAAAACGATAATAAACCAACTACCGCACCGACCATAAAAGTAAGTATTGTTTTAAAATCTTTATCATTTACGGCATCTAAAACTGGTTTATATGCCCCTAATAACACCAATATAAAAGAGCCTGAAATACCTGGTAAAATCATTGCGCAAATTGCAATTGCTCCGGCTAATAGAATATATAAAGAAGAAGAATTTTCAGAAACTAACGGGTTTAAGGTTGTAATATAATACGCTAAAAATGCTCCTAAAATCAAGATAATTACAGCAATAAAATTCCATTTTGAAATTTGTTTTGCAATGTAAATAATACTTGCCAGCACCAAACCAAAAAAGAACGACCACAATAAAATAGGTTCATTTTCTAATAAATACTTGATTGCTTTTGCTAACGATATGATACTGATAAAAATCCCTAAGAAAAGTGACAATAAAAAGTTACCATTTAATTGCTTCCAAGCCGCTTTGAAGCCTTCTTTTTTTAACGTTTTAAACAAGCCTAAATTCACGTTACTAATAGACCCTAAAAGTTCTTCGTAAATACCTGAAATAAAAGCAATAGTACCTCCAGAAACCCCCGGAACAACATCCGCCGCTCCCATTGCCATTCCTTTAAATCCAATAATTACGTAGTCTTTAATTTTTCTACTCATTTTTTTATTCTTTTTTTTTCGTGAACGAATATAATTGATTTTAAAGAAATGTTAACAACAATCTTCTTTTTATTCTTATTACCTTTGGATAGAATTAAATTAAAAAATGATGAAAAAAATTAGTATTATTTTAATTTTAGTGATCTCAGCCGTATTTTCTTGCAAAAAAACGGATGCTAAAAAAAGCAATCCTAAAGTTGCTAAAACAGCATTAAAAGAAACTTCAGCATTACAAATAACACCGATATCGCATGCTACAGCAGTCATTTCTTTTAACAAGGAAACCATTTATTTAGATCCTACGGGAGGTTTAAAAGCTTTTGAAGGATTTAAAAAACCTACGTATGTTTTAATTACGGATATTCATGGTGATCACATGGACTTAAAAACATTGAATGCTTTAGATCTTTCAGAAAGCATTATTATTGCTCCTGAAGCTGTGAGTAAAAACCTAACCACGATTAATTCTCAAGAAATTATTACAATTCAAAATGGTGAAAAAAAATTGATGGATAGCTTTCAAATAGAAGCAATCCCCATGTATAATTTAAGAGAAGAAGCTTTAAAATTTCACCCTAAAGGAAGAGGAAACGGCTATGTACTAACAATTAATAATGAAAGAATTTACTTTTCTGGTGATACTGAAGATATTCCTGAAATGAGAAATTTAAAAAATATTGATAAAGCGTTTGTTTGTATGAATTTACCCTATACAATGACCATAGAAAGTGCTGCTGATGCCGTTGTAGAGTTCAAACCAAAAGAAATATATCCATATCATTATAGAGGAACGAATGGCTTGAGTGATGTTGCAAAATTTAAGGAAATTGTTACGAGTCAAGATGCAAATATTAAGGTGATTCAATGGAACTGGTATCCAAATTAAAGCGTAATATCATTGATATCCTGAATTAAAAACAATTAAAACCTTATTTTTCTTTGATTTAAAGCATCCGTAATCATCGCTAAAGTGACGTTATTGCGCCTTTTGAACAAACTTTTATTGTTCTTCTACTTTTTTTATAATTCAAAAATAAGATGGATATTTCTTATAAACTCCTAAAAATATATACCACTTAACCACACCTCTTGTTTTACCAATGCTGTTTTGAAATTACTGTAAAATATAAGGATGATTTTTTTCTTGATAGAAAATAGAAAAATAAAGCATTCATTATGATTTCTTTTGATATTGAAACAGAAAGCAAAAAAGAACGTTTTAGTATGGTCATTTCAATGCAGAATTAGTATTACTATAAATCTAGACCACAGACCTGATATAATAATTTCACAGAATAACCATTCTCAGATTCGGAAATAATAAAAAACTATTTTGTTTTTAGATCGAAATAATTTTTAACACTAGAGTTGTCTACATTTCAAGTGTACAAACATTTTTTTTATTTCTATTGCACTCCATTTTTTTTTAGATCAGCATTAAATTAATAATTAATTGTTAATTTTAATCATTATATTAGTGGCGTTAAAATCATTAAAAATTAATTTAAACCCCTATGAAAACAACTATACTAGTTATAAAGTGTACAGATGTATCTAATCGGTAGCGCTAATTCTCATTATCCAAAGAACTTACTTTTCAAAACGAGCAGACATATCAGCAGGTAACCGAACTAAGTATTCCTCATAAAGAACTCGCTTTTCAAAATGAAAAAATATTAAAGAACTGTGGAGTTCATGGATATCAAAAAGACGTGCGTGTTTTAGAAAAAACAGGTAAGAGATTGCTTCGAATGTTTAGAAATCTTTTCCATGCTGTATGGAATAATGTACGCTTCTGATTTGTACTACAGAGGATACACAAATAGGCATCAAAAAAAAGGTTTTTAGAGTGAAGTAAAGAGTGATAAAAAAGTAGTGAGACTTCTAGTTGATCTACTTATTTTTCTAAGTTGGATAAAAAAAGAGTTACGAAGTCGAATGTAGAGATGAGTAAATTTTTAGCAATCAACCAAAAATCAACGAAAATACTAACTTGTAATGTAGTAATGTATTATACAGGAATCTCATTTATAGCAGTATTTATATATGAACTTGTGTTATAACACGATAAAAAGAACTGATTAGATATGCCTTTTAAAAAACCAAAATCAACAATTATTTTTTATCGCTTAAAAATGGAGCAGAACAATTTTAAAACAACAATGTTAACAAAAAAACAAATAGTACTTGATTTAAAAATATCAAAAATAGATGAGCTTTAAACATTAACAAAACAAAGACCTAAGGACTAACAAATGCAATTCCTGTTGTAATATTTGATGCTTCCGAAGAATATCCTCAGCATGAATGTACCTGTTTGTTTGGCATTAATAGTAGCCTTATAAAACTAGTTGTTTTTAATAAATTTTTCAGCATAGTTTCTAATTTTGGTTTTTATTCATTTCGCATTAATCAATCTTATGTTTAATAAAACAACGAAATATTCAGCCCAATTAAAAATTCTTCACCTCGAGGACACTCCTTCTGAGGCTGAATTAGTTGAAAGGGAATTAAAAAAAGAAAATTTACTTTTTAAGATATTGGTTGTTGAAAACAAAAAAACCTTTGAAAAAGCCTTAAATACATATCCTCCTGACATCGTCTTAATAAACCACGCAATTCCTTCCTTTGATTCATTAGAGGTCATGCAAGTATTAAAACAAAAAGGACTAAATATTCCCGTTATACTGGTTTCAACGGCTATAACTGAGAAACAAGCTATAGCATTCATGAAAGCTGGAGCGGAAGACATTGTCCTTAAAAATCAGTTGTATCGCCTACCAAAAGCGCTATTAAATAGCGTTCAGAAAAACAAATTAGAGCAGCAACTTCAAGAAAGTAAAATCTTTAACAAAGCCGTACTTTCATCCCTAAACGCGCATGTAGTAATTATTAATAAGGATGGCAGTATTATAGCCATCAACAAAGCTTCGGATGAATTTACACAAGAAAATGACGAGGAAAAACTTACAAATATTGCTAAAGGGAGCAATTACTTTGATGTTTGTAAAAAATCTATCCTTGCCGGAAATCCATTTGCAGAACAGGCAATGCTCGGTATAAAGTCTGTACTCAATAAGAAAAATAAAATTTTTGAACTAGAATATCCGTCGTACTCTTTCAATGGGCAGCGATGGCTTTTATTGCACGTCGCAAATTTTGGAAACGACGCCCACAAAGTGATTATTTCCCATCAGGATATTAGCGCACGGAAACAGACAGAACAAGAAATTATTGATTATAAATATGCCATCAACCAGTCTTCTATTGTAGCCATCACCGATCAAAAAGGAATTATCAAATACGCTAACAATAATTTCTGTAAAATTTCAAAATACAGCGCTCAAGAATTAATCGGGAAAGATCATCGTATAATCAATTCAGGCTACCACTCAAAATCTTTCATTAAAAATTTATGGACCACTATTGCGAATGGAAAAATATGGAGGGGAGAATTAAAAAATAAAGCCAAGGACGGCACGACATACTGGGTATTCACTACCATTGTTCCTTTTCTAGATAAAAAAGGAAAACCTTACCAATATATGGCTATACGGAAGGAGATTACTGAGCGAAAAAATGCGGAAGAAGCACTCCTTAAATCAGAATCAAACTTACGAGCCATTTTTGAAAATACTTCTGAAGGTTTTATACTCGTAGATACAAAAGGAATTGTAAAGAGTTTTAACCCAAAAGCTGCGCAAACTGTTTTACTAAACAATAAACAGGAAATAAAAATTGGAAGTAATCTTTCTAATTTTATAAAGCTACCTTCAAAAGAAAATCATAAAAATGCCCTTTTAAAAGTATTTAAAGGAAAAACTGTTGAATACGATTACTGCCATAAAAGAAAAAAAGGCAACTCAAAATGGTTTAACTTTATTATAAACCCCGTCTATAATAAGAAAAATGAAATTGAGGGTGCTTGCTTTACATTTGCTGATATTACAAGTAAAAAAGAAGCGGCTTATCAAAAAGAAAAAATGAGTGCAGATTTAATTCAGCGTAATCAGAATCTTGAACAATTTACTTTTATGATTTCTCACAATCTGCGCGCACCAAACGCTAATATAATAGGTTTCGCAGAAATTTTAAAGATTGAAACACTCACTGCAGAAGAGCAAAAAGCATCGTTGCAAGGACTTTTAGCATCCGTTACAAGACTCGATGCTATTATCAAAGACATCAACCATATCTTACAGAATAATCGCGAAGTACACGAGAAAAAAGAAACCATTCTGTTTTCTAGACTTGTTAAAGATTCCTTATTAAATATAGGAAACCGTATTGACAAACATAACGTGAACATTATTTGCGACTTTATACAAGTAAAAGAAATCTATTCACTTAAGGTTTACATGCATAGTATCTTTTTTAACCTTATTAGTAACAGTATTAAATATAGAAAACCTGACGAAAAACCGCGTATTGAAATAAAAAGCAAAAAAGAAAAAGGAAAAATAATACTAGTATTTAAAGACAACGGATTGGGGATTGACCTATCAACCAAGGGGGATAAAATTTTCGGACTTTATAATCGCTTCCATTCACATGTTGAAGGAAAAGGTATGGGACTCTTCATGGTAAAAACTCAAGTAGAATCGCTTGGCGGAAAAATAACAATTGCCAGCGAAATTAATAAAGGAACTGAATTTACAATTATATTTAACATTAAATCTAAAATAAAATGATCCCCAAAATAAAACGATTTTTACTTGTTGATGATGACCCTATCAATAATTTACTGACAAAAATTGTAATAGAAAAATCATTTAAAAAAGCACACATTCATGCCTTTACAATGCCAGAGGATGGATTGGCATTTATAAAATCTGCGCCAAATAATCAACCAATTGAGGGCAAAACAATTCTTTTTCTCGATATCAATATGCCTGTATTATCAGGATGGGATTGCCTCGAAGCATTTGAACTTTTTGATCCATCGATAAAGGATAATTACAATATTTACATCCTTTCATCTTCTGTTGATCCAAAAGATATAAACCGTGCCAAAGAAAATCCGCTTATTATAGATTTTATAGAAAAGCCACTCAACAGAGCTAAACTTGCTGATATGTTTCAATGATAGCGTACCTATGCTGTTTTTTTAAAAAATTAAGATTCATCTGTAATCCAATTTTGTGAACATTTTACTGCTTTATGCCAATACTGCAAAAGCTTTTCTACCTTTACTTTTTCTAATTTTGGGTAAAACTCCTTACCTACGCTCCATTGTTCTTTAATTTCATCAATACTATCCCAATACCCCACAGCTAAACCTGCTAAATATGCTGCTCCCATAACGGTTGTCTCCAATGTTTTAGGACGAATAATTTTAAAACCAAATAAATCGGATTGAATTTGCATTAATAAATCGCTAGCTGCAGCGCCTCCATCAACTCTTAACTCCACCCCTTTTTCACCTGCATCCGCTTCCATGGCTTTTACGATATCATATACTTGAAAAGCAATTCCTTCTAAAGTTGCTCGTGCTATATGAGCATCTGTCGTTCCGCGTGTAATACCCATGATTGCTCCCCGAGCATATTGATCCCAATACGGAGCGCCTAATCCGGTTAAAGCTGGCACAAAATATACACCTCCATTATCGTTTACTGTTTCTGCTAAATTATTAATATCAGAAGCCGTTGGAATCATTTTTACACCATCTCGCAACCATTGCACTGCTGCACCACCCACAAAAACACTTCCCTCTAGTGCGTAGGTAGTTTTCCCGTTTATTTTCCAAGCTATTGTGGTTAATAAATTATTTTTAGAATACACTGCTTTTTTACCTGTATTCATTAATAAGAAACACCCAGTGCCATATGTGTTTTTAACCATCCCAGGTTCTATACACATTTGCCCGAATAATGCAGCTTGTTGATCTCCAGCAATCCCTGCAATAGGAATTTCGGCAGAAAACAAGTTGGCTGCAGTTGCTCCATACACTTCGCTACTTTCTTTTACTTCTGGTAAAATAGCTCTTGGAATATTGAATAATTTTAATAATTCTTCATCCCATTCTAACGTATGAATATTTAAAAGCATGGTACGACTGGCATTGGAAACATCGGTCATAAACATTTTACCTCTAGTTAATTTCCAGACTAAAAAAGTATCTACAGTTCCAAAACACAATTTTCCTGCTTCTGCTTTTTCTCTAGCCCCATCAATATTGTCTAAAATCCATTTTAATTTAGTAGCAGAAAAATAGGCATCTAAAACCAAGCCTGTTTTCTTTTGAATCATATCAATATGACCTGCAGTTTTTAAATGATCACAAAATTTTGCAGTTCGTCGATCTTGCCAAACAATTGCATTGTAAACAGGTTCGCTGGTTTCTCGATCCCAAACAAGGGTAGTTTCCCTTTGGTTTGTAATACCGATTGCGGCAATTTCTTGTCCTGTAATTCCTTCTTGCGAAACAACCTCGGCAGCAGCCGATATTTGAGAAGACCAAATTTCGTTTGGATCATGCTCTACCCAACCGGGTTTAGGAAAAATCTGTTCAAAAGTTTTTTGCGATACTTTTACAATTTCTCCACTATGATTAAACAAAATTGCTCTTGAAGATGTTGTACCTTGATCTAATGCTAAAATTAATTTGTCTTTCATTTTATGCGTTGTATTTTTAACTCATAAACTTCTTTTCATGTATCCTTTTTTAATCAGCATAAAAAAATATTTTTTCTTGTAGCTCTTTGGATAAAACGAAGATAAGAGAAATTAAAGAAAGATTGAGAAAAGCATTTTCAATTTGGTTTGTCTCTCTAGGTATAGGTCCATTTTAAACTTATAATACCGCCATAAATCATTTCTTTTCAGCTTCTTTAATTAAAAAAAGAAGCTTAAAGAGGACTGTGCTAATTCTTTTTAAATTTCAATGAATCAAAAAATAATTCAATTTATATGAAGGCACTATAGGCCTAAATTGGTAGACTATTGTAACGCAATAAATAATTTTCTGATGAACAACTTTATATGAATTTAAGCTACTAATTATTGGCAAACTACTCAAAAAAACTACATAAAAAATTACTCCAAAGCCTTTTTAAAATTTGCAATTAATGTTTGTACTTTTTTATTTTCAAAAACTGTTGGGTATAATTCATTTAAAATTATATGGTACTCATAATCGGTTTTCATGGCTGCTATTAAATGGTCTAATCCGTGATTTTCTTTATTTAAAACAAAAAACAAACCCGCCAATCGATATTCTATTTCTACAAAATTCTTGTATAATTTTTGTGCAGTATATAAAACCGAGATAGCATCATTGAATTCACCTAAAAAAGATAAAATATCTGTTAAACCAATATAAATTTCTATTCCATCATCCTTTAAACTTAAACAGTTTTCAAAACCCGTAACGGCTTCTTCAAAAAAGTTGAGCTTTATATTAATTTCAGCATATCTTCTCCAATAAACAGGATTAGCTTCATCAATCTTTAACGCTTTTGAAATATAATAAGATGCTTTTTGATAATTTTTATTATCATAATACAAATTTGCTAATAAAATCCAACCTCTATCCAGCAGAGGATCTTCATGAACAGCTTTTTTGTAATAGGAAATGGCAGCCGCATATTTTTCTAATTTTTCATAACACTCCCCTATTCTAACATACGCAAATGCTGTAGGATCATCTAATTCTAATGTAATTAGATAGTTATCTATTGCTGCTTGATATTCTTTTAATTCTTCTAAAGTTTTTGCTTTTTCTAAATACCCGCCAATAAAATATTCATCAATAAGAACAGCATAATCGAAGGCATTTAAGGCTTCTTTAAATCGTTCTAGAATAAAATATTGTCTTCCTAATTGATGCCAGGCAACTTCACAATATGGGTTTTTGTTAATATAATCATTCAAATAAATGATGGAATCTTCATGTTTTTTCTCCATATCAAAACAATATACAACATTATAAAGGGCTGCATAATCTTCAATATCCTGCTCTAAACACTTCTCAAAATTTAAACGAGCATTATCAAAATCGTCTATATATAAATATTCCATCCCCAATAAAGACCAAACATCTATACTATCTTCTGTTAAAGTAAGTGCCTTTAATAAGTTTGCGATAGCCTCTTTATGATTACCAGATTTAGAACTAATTGTTGCTCTTTGAATAAAAATCTCATCATTATTAGGTGCAATGCGTTCTATTCTTTTCAACAAAATAGACGCCTTATTTAAATCACCTTCAAATACATACAACTCAACTTGCAAGAGTTTTAAATCAATCGATGTTGGGTGCTGCTCTAAACCTAACTTTAAAGCTTTTTTAGCAAGTGCATGTTTACCAGCCTCTAAATAATGAATTATAATATCTTCAAACTCAACCAAATCAAAGAAATAAACATTGTTTGTTTTGAGCATAGATTCAAATTTTACTAATGACATAGTTATGGTATTTGAATTATAAATCTAAATTACTACAACTGCTACCACCGACGAAGAAAGGTGTTTTTTGTTTTCAACAATTTAGTTAACAAAGAAAAAACACGAGAATAATTTCCCTAAGTATTCCTATAAATAAGCATCTACTTGTAGAGAAATAAAAGACATCGGTTTAAACTGAAATAATATCAAATATAATACAATTCGTTAAATTCGAACATCCTTTTATTTTGCATATACATTTATTTAGCCTAATTTTGATTTTAAACCACTATCAAAAAAATCTGATAGATTTCTTATGAGCAAAAAAAAATTACTTAACTCAAAAGATATTGAAATTATCCTGCATCGATTGGCTTGTCAGCTTATTGAAAATCATAATGACTTTTCAAACACTGTTTTAATTGGCTTGCAACCTAGAGGCACTTTTTTAGCCAACAGATTAATGGATTTACTAAAAACAGCATATCATATAAAAGATCTAAAATTAGGGTTGTTAGACATTACTTTTTACCGAGATGATTTTAGGAGAAAAGAAACTCCTTTAGCAGCGGAAACAACTAAAATTGATTTTTTAATAGAAGATAAAAAAGTAGTAATCATTGATGATGTACTCTATTCAGGGAGAAGCGTAAGAGCAGCTTTAACAGCAATTCAATCTTACGGAAGACCGGAAAACATTGAATTATTAGTTTTAATAGACCGACGCTTTAGCAGGCATTTACCAATACAGCCCAATTACCGAGGTAGACAAGTAGATGCTATTAATAAAGAAAGAGTTTTGGTTACTTGGAAAGAAACTGATAAAAAAGACGCTGTGTATATTGAATAAAGACACTTTTCAGAAAAAGATAATTAGCCTATAAAATGTATTTAAACTTAAAACCAGAAATGCTAAAAATAAGATTCAATTTAAATTTACTGAAATGCAGGGATTAAGCGTAGCGCATTTATTAGGCATAAAATATCTGAATATTAACGATATTGATCTTATTTTTAAAACTGCAGATCATTTTAAAGAAGTCATTAACAGACCTATTAAAAAGGTACCCTCTTTAAGAGATATTACCATTGCTAACTTATTTTTTGAGAACAGTACTAGAACAAAACTCTCTTTTGAATTGGCAGAAAAAAGACTTTCTGCAGATGTTATTAATTTCTCTGCTGGGCAATCGTCCGTAAAAAAAGGAGAAACTTTAATCGATACGGTAAACAACATTTTATCTATGAAAGTAGATATTGTGGTGATGCGCCATGGAAATGTTGGAGCAGGTGTTTTTTTATCAAAACATGTAAACGCTAAAATTATAAATGCTGGTGATGGGACGCATGAACACCCAACTCAAGCGCTTTTAGATTCTTACTCAATCAGAGAAAAACTAGGTACTGTAAAAGGTAAAAAAATAGTAATTGTTGGTGATATTCTACACTCAAGAGTTGCTTTGTCTAATATTTTTGCACTAAAATTACAAGGTGCAGAAGTAAAAGTTTGCGGCCCAACAACACTTATACCAAAATACATTACTAGTTTGGGTGTAACCGTAGAAAATAATCTAAAAAAAGCTCTAGAATGGTGTGATGTTGCCAATGTTTTACGTGTACAACATGAACGAATGGATATTAAATATTTTCCGTCTACGAGAGAATATACCCAGCTTTTTGGTATCAATCAAGATATTTTAGATAGTCTTGGCAAGAAAATTGTAATTATGCACCCAGGACCAATCAATAGAGGCGTAGAAATTACAAGTAATGTTGCAGATTCTGATCAATCTATTATTTTAAATCAAGTAGAAAATGGCGTTGCGGTTAGAATGGCTATTATTTATTTACTGGCGCAACAAATTAAAAGGTAAAGCCATGCACATTAAAAAAAAAGAAACCTATACACTTATTTCTTCGGATGAAAATTCGTTTGCTGACTTTTATAAATCATTTTTATCAAAAGAAAAAGAATTTGTAAATGATCATTTAATAGTAGATATTTCTAATAATATGAACACAAACAAAGAAGATCTTTTATTATTTTTGGTTATTGCAAAGCAAAAAAAAGAAAATAATACATCTTTTGTAATTGTAAATAAAAATATGAATATGGATGATTTTCCTGAATATTTTAATATTGCTCCTACTTTACAAGAAGCGAAAGATATACTGGAAATGGAAGCCATGGAGCGAGAATTAGGATTTTAACCCTAAAAAACATGATAAAAAAAATACTTTTTATGCTATTTTTAGGCATTTTAACTATTGTCTTTTCGCAAGAAAAAACAATTAACAAGTTCTCTGTAGCTCCAAATCCTTATACACAGCAAACAAATATTACTTTTAAAGCAAATACGAAATCCATCCTTATTTTTCGAGTAAAAAATGTTTACAAAAAATATGTTTACACTAAAATTGATACAAATAGCATTCTTTTTTCTAAAAATGATTTAGTTGCCGAAATGGATGTCTATCGCATACAAAACAAAAATAAAATAGTTTCTAAAAGATTTGTAATTTAATGAGTTTAAAACTTACTATTTTAGGTTGTCATTCTGCAACACCAAGAGCAAATGCTTTTCCTACTTCTCAGTATTTAGAAATAAATAACAAACACTTTTTAATAGATTGTGGTGAAGGTACGCAGCGCCAAATGAGAAAATATAAAGTTGGATTTTCTAAAATAGATCATATTTTTATTTCACATTTGCACGGAGACCATTTTTATGGTTTGGTTGGTTTATTAGCAACTTATGGTATTTTAAGTAGAGAAAAAGAATTGCACATTTACGGCCCAAAAGGCATCAAAGAAGTAACGCTTTTACAATTAAAAGTCTCTCAATCTCATGCAAAATATCCTATGATTTTTCATGAATTAACGTCTAAAAAAAGCGAACTTATTTTTGAAGACGCTAAAGTTTCTGTACAAACGATTCCTTTAAATCATCGTGTATATACCAACGGATATTTATTTACAGAAAAAGAAAACTCAAGAAAACTGCATATTCAAAACATCAGCAATTATAAAGAAATAGGCAAAGCAGATTATTTAAATATTAAAGCAGGCAGAGATGTAATGCTATCAACAGGAGAAGTAATACCTAATGATGAATTAACGCTACCTCCAAAAAAACCTTTAAGCTTTGCTTTTTGCAGCGACACCTTTTATAAACCAGCCATTATACCTATTATTAAAAATGTAGATTTGTTATACCATGAAGCTACTTTTTTAGCGGATAGAGAAGATTTAGCCCAAAAAACAAAACATTCTACTTCTGCACAAGCGGCTCAAATTGCTAAAAATGCTGAAGTAGGCCAATTAATTATTGGTCATTTCTCTGGTAGGTATAAAGATATTTCTTTGTTTCAAAAAGAAGCAACAGCAATTTTTAAAAACACTCAATTAGCAGCACCAGGAAAAGTATTCAAAATAGAATAGTACATGACCCATAAAAACATAAATGCTATTTATCATAAAATTTTTGACTCGTATCCTCTAGTTGAAATTGAAGAACACATTAAAAAATTAATTGAATTAGATTATTATTATCCTTACAACTCAACATTTTATTGTATTACCAATACCGTTCATCAAAATTTTGAATATATCAGTAAAAATTTTACCGCCTGCACAGGTTTATCCAGAGATAAAATGAAATCGGGTGGTATGGAATATTTTTGGTCTCTTTTTCATCCAGAGGACGTTGATCTTTGGATTAAAAGTTTAACCGATTTAATGACTTTTACGATGACAGAATTGAATGATGAGCAGCGTAAAAGAATGAGTTATACTTGGAATTATAGAATTAAAATTGGTCATGACTTGTATGCAAATATCATTCAAAATACAACTCCCTTGCAGTTTGATGATTTGAATAAACCTATTATCGGTTTGGCACATTATACCGTTTTAGACGGAAATGTAAAGATGGATATTTGTGCCACTGCCAAATATTTAAATGATAAAAATGAATATGAAACCTTATTTTATCAGAATAAATCCACTTCATACCTTCTTGATATCATAAGCAATAGAGAAAGAGATATTATTCGTTTATTAATCACAAAAAAAACGAGTGAAGAAATTGCTAAAAACTTAAATATTAGTAGACACACCGTGGATACTCACAGAAGAAATATCCTTAAAAAATTAAAACTTGATTCTACTTTTGAGTTAATTGCTTATTTTAAAAGCAATCCAAAATTAATATAATTACTCATTATGAGTATTGTAGGATTTAAAATCAAACTATAATTTTACTACTGTAAATTGATTTGGTTTTCAATCAAACAAAAAGTGGTTTAACTGAATTTACAATATTTTGAAAAGGGAAATTTAAATACTAAAACCAATTCAATTTACATTTTTTCTATACCCTATATCACTTTAAATAACAGGACTTAGTACTGGTTTGTTGATAGTAAAACTAATGTACAAGCAATTTCAACCTCAATATTATTTTTTACTAAAAGTTTTTCAAATTCCGCATTTTCTGTTCCAGGATTAAAAATAACTCTTCTAGGTTTTAATCCGATTATATAATTATAATATTCTTTCTGCCGCTTAGGATTTAAATATAAAGTAACACTATCAATATTTTCGTAATCTTGCTTTTCATCATCAAGAATCACATCTAAAACCTTTCCTTTTTTCAAGCCTAATGCTACTACAGACAGTTTTTTATCTCTTAATCTTTTAATAGCAATGTTAGAATATCTGTTAGGGTTTGTAGATGCACCAAGTACTAATGTTTTATTTTTCATACGTTAATAAAAAGTTAAAGGACTTTATGAATAGTAACAAATATAATATTAAAAGGTCTATCTAGTAATCAAACACAAACCAAAATGAAAAAATTATTACTATTTATAATGTTTATTGCATCGGCAAATTCTTTTAGCCAATTAGCAAAAAACAACCTTCTAAAACCTGGATTAATAACCGGTAAAGTAATCGATAATAACTCTAAAGAAGGTTTACCCTATGTAAACATTGTGGTAAGAGACATGTCAAAAAAAATTATTACTGGAGGTATTACGGATGAAAACGGATTTTTTAAAATAAAAGACATCCCTATGGGAAACAGCTTTGTAGAAGTTCAGTATATAGGATATAAAATATTTTCTAAAAAAATAGAAATTACAAATTCATCTAAGGAAATAAATTTAGATACTATTTTTTTAATCGAAGATAGCGCTTCTTTAGATGAAGTAATTATCCGAGCAGAAACTTCTACGGTTGTTCAAAAAGTAGATAGAAAGGTAATTAATGTTGGTAAAGATTTAACTTCTGCTGGTACTACTGCTTCTGAATTGTTAAACAATGTACAATCTGTGAGTGTAGATAGCCAAACAGGGAACATTAGTTTAAGAGGAAATGAAAACGTTCGTGTTTTGGTAGACGGAAAACCAACCAATATTTCTGCAGCTCAATTATTAAAACAGCTTCCTTCTAGTTCTATTAAAAGCATCGAATTGATTACCAATCCATCGGCAAAATACAACCCAGAAGGCATGAGCGGCATTATCAATATTATTTTAAATAAAAACGCCAACATGGGCTTTAATGGTTCTATTGATGCAGGAATTACTGCGGGTCATTATGTACGTTATAACACCTCTACAAATGTAAATTACAAAAGCGGAAAAGTAAATATCTTTGGTAATTATGGTTTTAATGGCGGTGATAATTACAATTTTGGATATGTAAACAGACCTGATGCCAATAGATTACAAGACTTTATATTTCAGAATGATAATACATCTCATTTAATAAAATTAGGGGCAGATATTTATTTAGACGAAAAAAATACCTTCTCTTTTTACACAACTCAAAATTGGTATGATGGCAATGGAAGAGCAAGAATACTTGTTTTAGAAAATGGCGTGACACTTTCAAATGCACCTTTTTTACAATTGCAAGAAAATCAAACAGGAGCTTACAACATTAATTACAAAAGGGAGTTTGAAAAAGAAGGACATCATATTGAGTTTGAGGCGACTTATTCTGATACAACTGCCCCTGAAGATTCTGAAAACAGCAACTTAACCTCAAATTCTACTGATGATGATTTTAAAGTTTTAAACTTCACAAACGACATTTTAAGAGAACAAAATAATACTTTAATC
This sequence comes from Polaribacter litorisediminis, assembly GCF_019968605.1. NCBI lineage: Bacteria > Pseudomonadati > Bacteroidota > Flavobacteriia > Flavobacteriales > Flavobacteriaceae > Polaribacter > Polaribacter litorisediminis. Next base: position 451,473 of record NZ_CP082966.1, on the reverse strand, counting down.
AATTTAGATTATACGAATCCTATTTCGGAAAAAGGAAAATTAGAATTGGGTTTAGAATACAGAGAAGACAATACTTCTAACATCAATAATACAGACCAAGAAGAAATTATTTTCGATAATCAAGGAAATGCCACCATACAACCTCTAGGAAATTCTGATTTTGATTACGGCAGAAAAATTTATTCTGCTTATGCAAATTATGGTCATAGTTTTGGTAAAGTTACCATGCAATTAGGAGCAAGATTAGAGCAATTTGAAGCTACTGGTAATTTTAATAGAGTTGGTAATACCTCTGAAAATGTGGAGCAAGATATATTTAGTATCTATCCTTCTGCTTTTTTTACTTTTAACCCTTCAGAAAAAAATCAATTTCAATTAAGTTATAGCAGAAGAGTTGATAGACCAGGAATTGGACAAGTAAATCCTATTAGAGAGTGGAGTACACCATTAATTACTTCTATAGGAAATCCTGCTATTTTACCTCAATTTACAAATTCTTTTGAAGTAAACTACACCCGTAAAATTAAAAATGGTTCTGTAACCTTTGGTACATTTTACAGGGCTATAAGCGATAATATTTCTCGTGTAACATACAAAGATCCAAACGACCCCACGAATGTAAAACAAATTCTTTCTTGGACTAATTTTGATGACACAGATGCATTTGGTTTAGAATTTTCTGTAAACTACAAAGTTGCAAATTGGTGGAGCTTAAATTCTAGTATGGATTTCTACTCTCAAAAACAATTTGGCACGGTAGATTTAGTAAATCCTAATGCTGAAAGACTAGAAGTTACCAACCAAGTTTTTAATTCAAGAATTAGCAATAGCTTTAAAATTTCTAAAAAACTAAATATCCAATTATTTGCCATGTATCGTGGCCCACAAGAAGATATACAATGGAAAACACAAAACATGTGGATGATAAATACTGGGGCCAGTCTAAAGGTTTTGGATGATAAAGGAACCCTTAATTTTAGAGTCAATGATATTTTTAGAGGAATGAAATTTGCCTTTAATTCAGATAGACCTTTTGTGCAAAACGGACAATTTAATTGGGAAAGTCAAACCGCATATCTTGGTTTTAATTACAGATTTGGTAACGGAAAAAATAGAGCGAAACAACGAAGACAACGAGATGATAATATTAAAAGTGGCGGTGGTGGTTTCTAGTTGAAAATCTAATTGTCAAAAAATTACATTAGCACATCATTATTTAATGAAAATACTCAAATTTTACGTTGTAAAATTTGAGTATTTTTTTTCCCTTAAAAAATAAAAATATTGAATTAGCAACAAGCATAAAAGTTTAAAATAAATTTTAACCTCGCCTTCTTCCCATTCTATTATTTCTCATTTCAACCATTTTTTCTCGTACCGTTAATGTATATTCTTTTTTTGTAATCTCTTTTCCTTTTTCTGGAGCTACAATTGACACTTTATCATCTTTACTGATAGCAACTTCAATACATAATAATGTTGTGTTGTTTGCGCTTACTTCTAAAATTAAACCGGGTAAACCCCAAAATTCTGCTGGCCCTTGACTTACAGGGATTTGAGGCGTATACCATGCTTCTACGATTGTTAATTTCTCCTCTACTTTTTCATCACCTTCTGCAGCGTCGTTGCTTGGTGCTAAATCACTCCAAGAAAAATCATACCAACTTAATTCAGCTGACGGAATAAAAGCTTTTGCTTTGTAACAAGTATACTCGCCAATTTTTTTAGTCTCTGTACCCATTGTCCAATTAATCTTATACAAATCATCTTTAACTAAAAAACGTTTTCCATAAAATTCTTGACTTTGAACTAATTTCTGATCACTAATATTTTTATAATGATCTCCTCTAGAAAAATACCCTCCCCAAGAATCGGTAGCTCCCGAAATTGCATCAATTTTTTCCTCTTCTAAAAAAGAAGACTCTATATTATTAAAACTTAATACATACGTTTTTTCTAATCTATTCTTTAATCGAGCAGCCACTTCTTTTTTTCTAGCTTCACTTAATCTTGCTCCCCAATTACCAAGTTCCATTTTAGCTTTAGACATGTATGTTGCCTTACCGCTAATCTTTTGCGCATTTATATTGAAAGAAAACAACGTTAAAGCAACAAATAAAACGGATTTTAAAACAATTGATTTCATAAATTTGTATGTGCTTTTTGGTTTCTGTCTAACGAAAGTAGTCTTTTTTAAAACAAAATAAATACCTTTGTTAAAAATTTAACAATACTTTAAAATTAATTTGAAAAGATTTAGAGAAACTCAATCACAAAAGAGTATTTTTAAAACATTTAATTTGTAACGCACCCAGAACATCAAAAAATCATTTAGAATTAGTAGCTTCAAACGAAGCCACTAATCCTAATAAGATATTTATCAAACAGAAAAACAAAATTAAAATTGGATTGACTTTCGAATTTTCAAAAGGAATAAAATTCAAAAAAATATTTAATCCGACAACAATCAAACCAATATTTGAAATCAATAACAGTACTTTATATCTTCTTTTCATTAAAATACTGAAAACTTTTACCAACGCATTACCACACTTCCCCAAGTAAAACCGCTACCAAAAGCAGCTAAAACAACCAAATCATTTTCCTTTATTTTACCCAATTCCCAAGCTTCTGTTAAAGCAATAATTACAGAAGCTGCTGTTGTGTTGCCATATTTTTGAATGTTGTTATGCACCTGATCATCAGACAATCTAAATTTCTTTTGAATAAATTGTGCAATCCTTAAATTCGCTTGATGAGGAATTAACATATCAATATCTTCTTTCTGCAGATTATTGGCTTGTAAGCCTTCTACAATGGCCTCAGAAAAACGAACAACAGCATGCTTAAAAACAAATTGTCCGTTCATATACGGAAAATACGACTGATCATCTGGATTATTTTCAGCTAAAATTTCTGGAACCCATCTTCCTGTCGCTGGTCCTTCTAGCATTAATTCTCTGGCGTGTTTCCCTTCTGAATGTAAATGAGTTGACAATATTCCTTTCCCCTTTTCCTCACTTCTCGATAAAATTGCAGCTCCTGCTCCATCTCCAAAAATTACAGTAACACCTCTACCTCTAGTCGATTTTTCTAATCCTCCAGAATGATTTTCAGAACCAATGACCAAAATGTTTTTATACATCCCTGTTTTTATAAATTGATCTGCAACTGACATAGCATATATAAATCCAGAACACTGATTACGAACATCTAAAGCACCAATCGTTGGCATATCTAACATATCTTGTACACGAACTCCACCTCCAGGAAAATACATATCCGGACTCAAAGTTGCAAAGACAATAAAGTCAATATCATCTTTGGTTAAACCCGCTCTTTCTATGGCTATTTTGGCAGCTTTTGCTCCCATGGAAGAGGTGTTATCACCAGTTTTGGGGTCGATCCATCGACGCTCCTTAATACCAGTTCTTTCCTGAATCCATTCATCAGAAGTATCCATAAACTCCTTTAAGTCATTGTTGGTCACAACATTTTCAGGAACATAGTATCCAAGACCCGTTATTTTTGAATTATACATAATATTACATGAGGTTTTTTATTCTATTCACAAAATTGAATAGTCAAACATACTAATAAATTTATATCTTTACAATAGGTACTTTCATTTAATAAAATTTATAAACACTCATGAACAGAAAAGATTTTTTATCACTCTCTACAAAAGCCGCCGTTTTTTTGGGTTTATCAACTACCGTTTCTTGCAAAGAAGAAACCATAGAGCAAACAAATGCCTTACTTCATAAAAGCGCAAAAGGTACTGCCTTTGGTCTTAAAGCTCCTAAAATTGACAATGTAAGAGTTGGTATTATTGGCGCGGGCAATAGAGGACAAACATTAATTCAAATGTTTGATTGGTTGGTAAAAAATAACAATGCTACTGTGGTTGCTATTTCTGATTTACGAAAAGAAAAAACTGACAAATTAAATGCACATCTTAAAAAAACACATAACACAACTGCGGATGCTTATTTCGGAAATCCTGATGAATGGAAAAAAATGGTTAATCGAGATGATATTGATTTACTAATCATTGCAACTCCTTGGGAACTGCATACAGAAATGTGTTTGTATGGAATGGAAAAAGGCAAGCATGTAGCTTCTGAAGTACCCATCGGATATACTTTAGACGATTGTTGGAAATTGGTTGAAACTGCAGAAAGAACCCAGCAACATTGTATGATGATGGAAAACTGCTGTTTTAATAATGAAGAATTATGGGTTTTAAATATGATAAATCAAGGTGTTTTTGGCGATTTAACACACGCAGAAGGTGCTTACATTCACGATTTAAGAAAACATTTATTAGATGAAACCTATTACGAAGACCAATGGCGTATAAAACATCATTTAAAAAAAGATGGAAATTTCTATACAACGCACGGTTTAGGGCCTATTAGCCAATATATGGATATTGGTCGTGGCGATACTTTTGATCATGTAGTTTCTATGAGTTCTCGTGAAAAAGGATTGAGTGATGCGGCAAAACGAGCCGGAATTGATAAATTCTCTAACGTGAAATGTGGTGATATGAACACCTCCATGATTAAAACCAAGTTAGGAAAAACCATAATGCTGCAATTTGATGTACATTCTGGCAGACCTTATGATCGTTTAAATACTGTTATCGGAACCAAAGCGGTGCATGAAGGATATCCATCAAAATTATATATCAATGAAGAGCAATTGGCTTGGTGGGGGCATCAATGGCTCGAAAAGGACCAATATGACGCTTATAGAGAAAAATACAACCATCCGCTTTGGAGCAAATTAAAAACACAAATTTCTGATAATTCTGTAGGCCATGGAGGAATGGATTTTGTCATGATTTTTAGGTTAATACGCTGTTTAAATAAAGGATTACCATTAGATATTAACGTATATGACAGTGTTTTATGGAGCGCTATTACACCGCTTTCAGAATTATCTGTAGCCCAAAATAGTACTTCTATTAAAGTTCCCGATTTTACTGGGGGAACTTGGAAAAACAAAAATACAACTGAAATGTTGAGGGATATTTAAAACAACACAGGATAAAAAAAGTACGATTATTTACAAAACCAATTTTTCACTTTTAAATAACTTTTCTAAAACATATTATTTTTCACTATATTTATTCAAAATCCAATTAACTGGTCAAAAATCAAATACTTATGAAAACAAAAATGCTACTAATTATAGTATTCTTAGCTACTTATTCGTACGCTCAAGAAAATTTATCATATCAAAAACCTCCTAAAGAAATTTTAGAATTAGCAGATGCAGATTTGGCTCCTGGAGTTCAAATTGACAGTAAAGGTGAACACATGGTACTTCTCTACAGGAATCAATATAAATCCATTGCTGAACTTTCTGAGAAAGAGTTGCGATTAGCTGGATTACGGATTAACCCTATTACTAATATTGGAAGTAGAACTACCTATTATACAAATTTAAAAGTAAAAAAAATTGGAGATAAAGAAACTAAACAAGTAACAGGTTTGCCAAAAAATCCTCGTTTATCAGGTTTTAGTTGGTCTCCAGATGAAAGTATGATTGCTTGTCTAAATACAACAAAAACAGGTGTAGAAGTATGGGTTTTAAATGTAAGTGAAGGAAATGCAACTAAAATTACCGATGCAACTATCAATGCAAATATGAGAGAAAGCATAAATTGGTTTAAAGATAACCAACATTTACTAATTAAAACATTGCCTAAAAATAGAAAACCTTTAATAGATTCTAGTACTGCAGTGCCAAATGGTCCTACAGTTTCAGTTAGTGATGGTTCTAAAGCTCAAAATAGAACATATCAAGATTTATTAAAAACGCCGAATGATGAATTTAATTTTGAACAATTATCATCATCAGAAATAAAAAAAGTTTCTATTACTGGAGAAGTTAAAGACTTTCTTCCTTCTGATATGTATCGGGGAATTAGTTTTTCTCCTGATGGAAATTATGTGATGATTACAAAAATTAAACGCCCTTTTTCTTATTTGGTTACCTATTCGCGTTTTCCAAGTGAAAGCAACATTTATGATCTCAATGGCAAATTGGTAAAAACTGTAAATAATGTTCCCTTAGACGAAGTTAGACCCAAAGGTTTTATGGCTACAAGAACAGGAAAACGTAATATGGAATGGAGAGATGACAAACCAGCAACCTTAGTTTGGGCAGAAGCTCTAGACAATGGAGACCCGGAGATAAAAGTGAAGTATAGAGATGCTGTATACCAATTAAATGCTCCTTTTAATACTAGCCCTAAACTGATTTTAAAAACTTTACAACGTTTTTCAGGTATTGACTGGGGAAATGATGACATCGCTATCGCAACTGACTATTGGTGGAACACTAGAAATACAAAAACATATTTATTTACCCCATCTGATGTTAACAGCGAAGCAAAAATAATTTCTGACAGAAGTTATCAAGATGTTTACAGCGACCCTGGATCCTTTGTTACTGCTAAAAATGAGTTTGGTAGAAACACACTAGCCATACAAGGCAATAAAATCTTCTTGATGGGTGCTGGTTTTACTGAGCAAGGACAATTTCCGTTTGTTGATGAGTATAATGTAAAAACCAATAAAAAGAAGCGTATCTATCAATCTGAGTATACAGATAAATTGGAGACGTTGAGCTCAGCAATTAACATGAAAGATGGAGAGATCTTAGTTCGTCTTGAATCACAAACAGCATATCCAAATTATTACATTCGAAATATAAAAAAGAAAAGTATCAAAGCAATTACTGCTTTTGAAAATCCTTTTAAAAGCTTAGAAGATGTAAATAAACGTGTTATTAACTATAAACGTAATGATGGATTAGATTTAGAAGGCACGCTTTATTTACCACTTAACTATGAAAAAGGTAAAAAATACCCGATGATTTTATGGGCATATCCAAGAGAATTTAAAGATAAAGCTAGTGCTGCACAAAGTACTGCAAACCCAAATGAATTTGTATACCCTTACTGGGGATCTCCAATTTACTGGATTACAAAAGGGTATGTAGTTTTAGATGATGCTGCTTTTCCTATTGTTGGTGAAGGATCTAACGAACCTAATGACACTTTTAGAACGCAATTAGTGGGTAATGCAAAAGCAGCAATTGATGCTGTAGACAATTTAGGTTTTATAGACAGAAATAAAGTGGCTGTTGGTGGTCATAGTTATGGCGCTTTTATGACAGCCAATTTATTATCGCATTCCAATCTTTTTGCTGCAGGAATAGCTAGAAGTGGCGCTTATAATAGAACGTTAACACCTTTTGGTTTTCAAAGTGAAGAACGAAGTTATTGGGAAGCTCCGAATGTTTATTACAATATGTCTCCTTTTATGCATGCTGATAAAATGAAAACTCCTTTATTATTAATTCATGGAGTTGCAGACAATAACTCAGGTACTTATCCTTTACAAAGTGAGCGATATTTTAATGCTTTAAAAGGTTTAGGCGCAACCGTAAGATTAGTAATGCTACCCAAAGAGAGTCATGGGTATCGTGCAAAAGAATCTATTATGCATATGCTTTGGGAACAAGATCAATGGTTAGATACCTATGTAAAAAATAAAAAGACCATAAATATCGAGAATACCATTAAAAACTAATCTTGTTTTAGTTTTTAATTAAAAGCCACTCTTATTACCAGAGTGGTTTTTTTATGTCATCTTGTCATAAATAATTGTTTGGTATTTTTTTTGTCTAATTAGTATCACAAATAATAAAGTTAAACAAAACTTATATAACATGGCAAAAGGAAACATTAATGTAGCAGTAGAGAATATTTTTCCGCTGATTAAAAAATTCTTGTATTCTGATCATGAAATCTTTTTACGTGAATTGATTTCTAACGGTACAGATGCAACCACAAAATTAAAACACCTAATTTCTATTGGTGAAGCAAAAACTGAATTAGGCGATGCTAAAATTGAAATTAGTATTGACAAAGAAGCTAAAACCCTAACGATTAAAGATCAAGGTTTAGGAATGACCGCTGATGAAGTTGAAAAATACATCAACCAAATTGCATTTTCTGGAGCAGAAGAATTTTTAGAAAAATATAAAGATGATAAAAATGAAACCGGTGTTATTGGGCATTTTGGTCTAGGTTTTTATTCTGCCTTTATGGTGGCAGAGCAAGTAGACATCTATACAAAATCTTTTAAAGATGAACCTGCTGCACATTGGTCTTGTGATGGTTCTCCTGAATATACGCTTGTAGAACATGACAAAGCCGACAGAGGTACAGAAATCGTTTTACATATTGCAGAAGATTCTACCGAGTTTTTAGAAGAAGAAAGAATTAGAGGTTTATTAACTAAATACAATCGTTTTAACCAAGTGCCAATTAAATTTGGAACTAAAAAAATAAACGATCCTGACTTTACACCGAAAACTACAAAAGACAAAGACGGTAAAGAAACTACGGAACCTCACAAACAAATTGAAGTTGACAATATCATCAACAACACAAATCCTGCATGGAACAAAAAACCGGCTGATTTAGAAGATGAAGATTATAATAATTTCTACAGAGAATTGTATCCAATGCAATTTGAAGAATCTTTATTCCATATTCATTTAAATGTAGATTATCCGTTTAACTTAACAGGAATTTTATTCTTCCCAAAGTTAAGTCCGTCTATGGATATGCAAAAGGATAAAATTCAGTTATACCAAAATCAAGTATATGTAACCGATAATGTAGAGGGCATAGTACCTGACTTTTTACAAATGTTAAAAGGGGTTATTGATTCTCCAGACATTCCTTTAAATGTTTCTCGTTCTTACTTACAAGCAGACGGAGCGGTGAAAAAGATCTCTGGATATATCACCAAGAAAGTAGCCGATAAATTAACCTCTTTATTTAAAAAAGATCGTGAAGATTTTGAAAAGAAATGGAACGATATTAAGGTAATTATTGAATACGGAATGTTGTCTGAGGATAAATTCTTTGATAAAGCGAAGAAATTTGCACTGTATCCAACAGTAGCAGATACTTATTTTACGTTTGATGAATTCATTGAAAAAACAAAAGATACTCAAACGGATAAAGATGGTAATCATGTTATTTTATACACATCTAATAAAGAAGCTCAACATAGTTATATAGAATCTGCAACTGCAAAAGGCTATGAAGTATTAGTTTTAGATTCTCCAATTATTTCGCATTTAATGCAGAAGTTAGAAGGGTCTGGAGAAAAAATTAAATTCACCAGAGTGGATGCCGATTTTATTGATAACTTAATCAAGAAAGATGAAGCTGTAATTTCTAAATTATCGGATGAAGAAAAAGAAACTTTAAAGCCAATTATTGAAGAAAATGTTCCTAAAGAAACCTATACTGTTCAATTAGAAGCGATGGATTCTGATGCATCTCCGTTTATCATCACAGTTCCAGAATTTATGCGAAGAATGAAAGAAATGCAAGCTTCTGGCGGTGGCGGAATGATGGGAATGGGTAATTTCCCTGACATGTACAATTTAGTGGTCAACACAAATAGCCCATTAATTTCTAATATTTTACAAGAAAAAGATGAAGCTACTCAAAAACACTTAATTTCTCAAGCATTTGATTTGGCTAAATTATCTCAAAACCTTTTACATGGTAAAGAGTTAACAAGTTTCATAAAAAGAAGTTATGAATTGATTAAATAATAGCCATAACCTATATATTTATTAAAACCTCTTTGTTTTTACAAAGAGGTTTTGTGTTTCAATGAAACTGGTCCTCAAATAGTTTTAGAGTTAATATTGCATTAAAACGGATGCTTACATTCCACCAATTTTCACAAAAATTAACATTTTTATAACATATAAAAAAATATTATATTTGCTTCTCCCTCTAAACAGAATTAATTTTATCACCATTCAGACCGTCTTTTGAAAAAAATTTTACAACTAAAAAGCAAAGAATACCTATTACTATTTATATTTTTACTGATATCTGCCTTAGCCTCTTACCTAAGCCTGCAGAAAATAAAAGAGTACGATATTCATAAAACAAAGACCGCACTCATCAGCATTAATAAATCTAGTGCTGAAGCTTTACATCAATGGCTAAGAGGACGGAAGGAAAATATAAATGAAATTGCAAAAAATAATTATGTTCTTGAAAGTACTAAAAAATTACTCAACTTACCTCAAGATTCTGTAGCACTAGCATCTTCTGAAACTATTAAAGATTTAAGAATTTTTTTTACTCCTATTTTAAATACCCATGAAGATTTAGGCTCTTTTATTATAAGTCCAGATTATAGAAGTGTATTTTCTATGCGTAATGAAAATATAGGAACCTATAATTTAATAGCAGAACAAAATAAAAACTTGCTGGACCAAGTATTTACAAAAGGAAAAACCTTATTAATACCTCCTATAAAATCAGATGTACCACTTTCTGCCAAATACGGTAATATTTCATGGGAGACGATGTTTATAGCTACTCCTATTATTGATAATGGTCATATTATAGCTGTACTGACATTTCGGATAGACACTAAAAAAGATTTTTCAAGAATATTAGAAATTGGGGCTATTGGAGAAACCGGAGAAACCTACGCCTATAATAAAAGTGGTAAAATTATAAGTAAAACTAGATTTCATGAAGGATTACAAGAGCGTTTAGATTTAAGTATCCCCAACTCAAATGAAAACGACAAAGACCTCTTAGTAATAGATACAGTGGTTAAAGTAAATTACGATATTACAGAAACTAATAAATTTGAAAAAAAAGATGTTTATAAAGTAAGCCAATGGGATGAAGAATTAGGTATCGGTTTGATTACAAAAATAAATAAAAGAGAAGCATTAGAAAGCTATTTTTTTGTCCGTACCATCTCTATTGGTTTGTTTATTGGTATTGGTGTTTTGGTATTTTTACTACTAAATGTTATTGTAAGTCAAAGGCAAGAAAAGCAAAAAAACCTAGAAAACACTAAAAAGGAATTGGAAACATTAGTGTTGACAAGAACAAAAGAATTAGACAAAACAATTGCCTCAAAGAACAAATTTTTCTCCATTCTAGCGCATGATTTAAAAGGCCCTTTTGGAAGTTTAGTTGGTTTATTAGAAATGTTAGTAAATGACCCTAAATCTTTTTCTGAAGATGAAAGAAATGAAATAACAAAGCAAGTTTATAGTTCCAGTTTAAGTTTATTTAAATTACTAGAAAACTTATTAACTTGGTCACGGGCACAAACAAAAAACTTAGAAATTAAGCTAGAAAAATTAAATATTCTAGATTTGGTAAACGATTGTGCTGATTTAAAAAAATTACAGTTAAAAAATAAAAATATTGAACTAGTTACTGCAGTTAGTGCGCAAACATTTGCTTACGCAGATAAAAATTCTTGTAGTACGGTTCTTCGCAACTTATTATCAAATGCCATTAAATTCACAAATCTAGGGGGTACTATTAAAATTAAATCCTCTATCGAAGACAAGCAAATTAAAATTATAATTGAAGACAATGGTGTAGGTATGTCTGAAAAACAAGTAAGTACTTTATTTCATGTTGATAAAACAACGTCTACTAAAGGAACCAACAATGAATCAGGAACAGGTCTTGGTTTAGCAATTTGCAAAGATTTTGTAGAACTAAACAATGGTACCTTATCCGCAGAAAGTGAAATATCTGTTGGCTCTAGATTTATTATCAAACTACCACTTGCTTAAGACTTCAAAGCTTGTAAACTAAAACCGAAGCTCAACTAAAAAAGTGCCCGAATTTTTATAAAATACAGACACTTTTAAAAGTTTGTTACAAAAATAAAATTAGTCTTTTAGATACCTATATTTTATTGATTCCCATGGTTACTTTCGATTTCATTTCTTGCCCACTTAACGATAAAGTCATGTCTATTAAAGAATTTTTAGGAATTCCAGAATTTCTATCAATATCCATATTTCCTGTAATTACACCCTCTCCCATTCCGGAAACTGTACCCGATAAATCTAGTGCAATCATATCTTTAGATATAGACTTTACGGTATAAACATATTCTAGCTTCATTCCTTTTTCATCTTTAGAATTTGTCCAGGTACTGCCAACTTTTATAGCTTCTTTTGGGTATACAACACTACTAGATTGTTTTGCAATATCTTCCATTCCCATCACATTAGGGGTTACTGTTGCTTCTAAAATTTCACCCAAATTATTCCCTTTTGCATAAATTACTGCACTTAACATTGGCGCCATTTGAGCTTTCATCATTTTTCCACCAGCATCCAATTCCTCATCACTCTTACTAGAATCGTAACTCATAACTTGGCCCGCTTGTAACATATCCATAGTCATTTTTGTAAACTTCATTTCACTATTATAAGTTTCTTCTTGTACGTCTGTAACTTTTATATCCATATTAATAGACATACCCATTGCCATGACAGTGCCCATTTCTTGAGCCATTTTCATAGAAACATTATAGGTAGCTCCTTTCTCGTATTTTAATCGAAGTACTACGGAATCTTGTGCTAAAGAAATATTAGCAGAAATAATTAAGAATAAGATGATCAATTTTTTCATTTTTTTGTTTTAAATTTATCTTTATTTTAAGTGGCAAAAATAGTTTATTTGACATGTTTAAAAGTAAAATTTAGAAGGGATTATATTACTTTCTACTGTTACAATAAGAATTCTTCTATTTCTTGAATATTAAAAATGAAAAACAACAATACAATTATAAAATAAACGAATGATCTTGCTCTAACTATGGATCAAATTTTACGCTTATAACCCTCAAAAATAAATCAATTTATGGAAAAAAGAGTTTTAAAAGACGTTATACAGGACTTTTACATGTAATCATAATCGTTTGTAAAAACAACCTTCAGGAACATAGGTTTTCATTTTTTTTGCACACTAAACTTCTAAAAAAAGAATGTAATATTGCACCAAATTCTTTAAAGCTATTGGTATAGCGCTAACAGATACGTTTGTCACAATATCCTTACAATTATTTATTTATATTTTGAAATATGTTTAAAATTATAAAAGCAACGGAAAAAGACGCACAATTGCTATCAAAAATAAGTATTGAATCGTTTTTACCTGCTCATGGACATTCTGCGCCAAAAGTAGCTATTGATAATTATATGGCTATAAACTTTTCTCAAGAAAATTTCATCACCGAAGTATCCGATATTCATAATCACTATTATTTGCTATATCAAAATGACACAATTGCAGGATATTCAAAAATAGTTTTTAATCAGTTTCATAAGAATATAGGTGCTAAAAATAGTGCTTACATGAGTAGGATCTATTTACTAAAAGAATTTTATGGTTTAGGTTTGGGTAAAGTATTGTTTAATTTTAACATGACTCTTTGTAAAGAAAATAAGCAATCTGGCATTTGGTTAGCTGTTTGGATCGAAAATCAACAAGCAATTTCATTCTATAAGAAAATAGGGTTTTTAAAGGTTGGTGATTATGATTTTAAAATTTCTGAAACGCATTCTAATCCTAACCATATTATGTTTTTAAAGCTCTAAAATTTAATGTGATTTTTAAAAACCTCTGTATCAAGTTGTTATATCTAATTTAATTATACTTATCTTTAAAAAATTAAAAAAAACAAACAGTATGAAGCAAGGTATGATTAAATTAAGCGTGCTATATCCAAACGGAGAAGGAACAAAATTCGATATTCATTACTATTTAAACACGCACATTCCATTAGTTGCAAAACTTTTAGGAGATGCGGTAAAAGGCGCAACCGTAGAGGAAGGGATTGCAAGTGTAGCACCAAACTCAAAGGCTCCTTTTGCTGCCATGGGTAATTTATACTTTGAAACTTTAGAATCTTTTCAAAATTCATTCGGACCAAATGCTGCTGAAATATTAGCAGATTTACCAAACTTCACAAATATAGCACCCACTGTGCAGGTTAGTAAAGTAATGGCTTAATAATTAACTTTTACAAATATTTAAAACCTCTTGATTGAGGTTTTTCTTTTTTAGTACCTTTATAAAGATAAAACTACATAGTATGAAAAAAATAAAACTTGCTTTTTTAGCGACACTTTTACTTTTTATTTCTTGTAATCAAAAAAATAAAGAGACATCAATCTCAAAAGAAAATGCCGATTTCAATCAGCTTTTAGTAGATTATAATGAAGGTAAATTAAAAATAAACCCCGTTATGAATGCTACTTTTGCCGGTGATAGCAGATATAATGATTATTTCCCAAATTTTTTATCCGATGATTATCAAGAAAGTTTAAAAAGTTTTTATTTAGATTTTAAAACTAAACTTACCAACTTTAAAGATGCTGATTTAACAGAAAGCCAAAAAATGAGTAAGGCTGTTTTAGCTTGGGATTGTAAAATGGCTTTAGCACAAAGTAGTTTTAAAAATGATGTTTTATTACCCATAAATCAAATGTGGTCTATTAATTTAACCATGGGTCAATTAGCAAGTGGTTCTAGTGCGCAACCGTTTAAAACAGTTAAAGATTACGAAAATTGGTTAAAGAGATTAGAGCAGTATACTATTTGGTTAGAAACTGCTGAAACCAGAATGAAACAAGGAATTGAAGAGGGGTATGTTTTACCAAAATCATTAATTAAAAAAGTAGTTCCTCAGTTTGAAACTTTAACCAAAGTAAATACAACTACAGAAGGAATTGTAGACGTTTCTGAGCATTTATTTTATGCACCCATAAAAATATTACCAGAAGGTTTTTCTGCAGAGGAAAAAGCTGCTTTAACAAAAAAATATACAGAAATTTTAAATGATCAATTAATTCCGTCTTTTAAATCTTTGGCAATATTCTTGAAATCAGAATATTTATCTGCAGGAAGAGAAAGTAGTGGTATTTCAGCAATTCCGAGTGGAAAAGAATATTACAATCATGCCATAAAATTTTACACAACCACAAACATGACTGCTGATGAAATTCATAATTTGGGCTTAAAAGAGGTTGCTAGAATTTTATTAGAAATGGAAAAAATAAAACAGCAAGTTGGATTTAACGGCTCTCTAAAAGATTTTTTTAATGAAGTTAGAAATGACAAAAAATTAATGCCATATCAAGCGCCAAAAGAAATTTTAGCGAACTTTAATGCCATTCATGAAAAAATAAAACCGCAATTAGAAAAGTTATTTGATAAAAAACCAAAAACTCCTTTTACAGTAAAACAAACTGAAAAATTTAGAGAAGCCTCTTCAAGCGCAGAATACAATCCTGGACCCTTAGACGGCTCTAAACCTGGTGTTTTCTATGTTCCAATTCCAAATGCCATAACTTATAATGGTTTTCAAGATGAAGCTTTATTTTTACACGAAGCCATTCCAGGGCATCATTATCAAATTTCTTTAACGCAAGAAAGTACAACTTTACCCGCTTTTAGAAAAACACTTTGGTATAGTGCTTATGGTGAAGGTTGGGCTTTATATACAGAGAATTTAGGAAAAGAATTGGGTTTATATACAGATCCTTACCAATATTTTGGGATGTTAGGGATGGAAATGCACAGAGCAATTCGATTAGTAGTAGATACCGGAATACATGCAAAAGGCTGGTCTAGAGAAAAAGCGATACAATATTCTTTAGACAATGAAGCTGAATCTGAAGCCGGAATTACCTCTGAAATTGAACGTTATATGGCGATGCCTGGACAAGCATTATCTTATAAAATTGGGCAGTTAAAAATTAGAGAATTGCGTGCAAAAGCAAAAACTTCTTTAGGAGAAAAATTTGATATTCGACAATTCCATAATCAAATTTTAGAAACAGGTTGTATTCCTTTAGCTTTATTAGAAAACAAAATTGACCAATGGATTGAAGCCAGCAAATAATTGAACATATTAACAACATTAAGTATACAAAAATGAAAAAAATACTTTTCCTATTTTTATTTATTACTTCACTAATTACCGCACAAGTTAATACAGAAATTCATCTTTTTGACATTGAAGTTTCAGGAGACAACTACAAATTGATCAATGGAAAAAATATTTCTAACAATAAAGGATATGACAGTCAACCTTATTTTTATAATGATAATCTTGTTTTGTTTGCGTCTGAAAGAAATGGACAAACAGATATTGCAAAATATAATATAAGAGACCATCAATTGATTTATATAAATAACACCAAAAATGGAGGAGAATATTCCCCACAGAAAATTCCAAACTCTAAAAATGTTTCTGCGGTTCGATTGGATGATGATGGCTTGCAACGTTTTTATGAATACAATTTTAAAACAGGAAAAGACAAAGAAATTATTCCAGATTTAAAAGTGGCGTACCCAGCTTGGTTTGATAAAAATACCCTAGTTGCCTCTGTGATCGTACATGATAGTTTACATTTAATTGTTTCCGATTTAAAAAAGAAAATCTATACAACCGTTGCAAAAATAGTGGGACGTTCTATTCATAAAATACCAAACACTAATTTAGTTAGCTTTATTAGCAAAGAGAACAAAGACTATTGGCTATTAAAATCCTTAAATCCTGAAACAAAAGAAATAAAAGTGATTACCTCTATTGGTAAATCTGAGGACATTACTTGGTTAATTAATGGAACTTTATTAATGTCTATGGGCAATTCAATTTATAAATTTAATCCTAAAAAGGATAAAAAACCAAATTTATTTTTCAGATTTATTGATGAAAATATTAATAATATTTCTAGAATAAGTGTAAACTCATTAAGTACTAAAATAGCTATCGTATCAGAGGTTTCTCCCGAATATTTAGCAGAAGAACAATTAGCAGGTTATAACAACAGAAATATTGATGCTTTTTTAAAACCATTTGCTAAAGATGTAAAAGTGTATAATTTTCCGAATAAATTAAGCTATGAAGGAATCGAAAAAATGAGAAAACGATATGAAAGCTTTTTTAAAAATACGCCAGATTTACATTGCAAACTTTTAAAGAGAATCGTTTATAAAGATCAAGTTATCGATCATGAACTGGTTACTGCTAATGGCAGTACTTTTAAAGCTGTAGCCATTTATAAAATGGAAAATGGCAAAATTGTAAGTGTAACTTTTATGTAGTAAAGGTAACATTTATACTATTCATGCATTCTTTTTTCAAAATGATTTTTCAGAAAAACAACTTGTATCATCATCATAAAACCAAAAAGTAAGATTGCAAAAAATGTTATATTTGATACTGAAATTGCATCAAAAATAGTAGGAATCTGAATTTTATGAATAAAAGAGAAATCTATTTCAATAATTTTTATCAATCCTTTTTCTGATCCTTTAAAAGGTACAAAAAGAAATGCAGTAAATATACAGGCCAAAATAAACCAAACTTTTTTAGAAATTAAAGCAGTTGTTTTATAAACACTTTTTTTATCTTCCATAACAATTTTATCCATTAGAGAGGCTGTAAAATTGAATGAAGTTTTCTCTTGTTTTATCTCTTTTACATATTTTTTTGCAAAAGCATCTAATTCGTCTATGTGTTTATCTTCTTCCATAATGGTTTATACTTTCGGGTTCAAAATTTTCTTCTACTATTCCAACTAATTTTTTTCTAGCTCTGTGCAATTTCACTTTTAAATTGGTTTCAGAAAAAGCAGTTACTTTCATAATTTCTTTTAAAGATAACTCATCATAATAAAACATCCAAATAATAGCGCGTTCCTCTTTGGGTAATTTTAAAAGACACTCGTCCATTATTTTAGCACGTTCTTTTCTTTCTATACACTCTAAAATATGATCTACAGCTTTTATTTGGTTAAAAGTAACCTCGTTAATTTCAAAAGTTTTGTTATGATTTTTATTTTTTTTGATAGCATCTAAACACGAATGATATGTAATTCTATACAGCCAAGTAGAAAATTTGGAATCACCTTTAAACTTGCTTAAATTTTTATATGCCTTGATAAATGTATCTTGTGTGATTTCCTCTGCTTCTTCCCTATTCTTCGTCATTTTAAACGCCAAGCTAAACACCATGTTTTTATATGCATCAACAAGATGTGTAAACGCATTTACGTCTCCTTTGATGACTTTATCAATATATAGTTGGTCGTTAGTTGTAGTCATTTTATGTTTGACGGATGTAACTTATACAAGGTTACACTTTTTATTGATTTATTTTTAAATACTACGCCCTCCAAAATAACCAATTAAAATTAAGGTGCCTCATCCCAAATGAACATCAACATAACGTATACCATTTATGATTTGAATTTACCCTAAAATAAAATAGTGATTTTTTTCCTTATTCAAATTTAAAACATACAGCTTAGCCGTGGCTACGGTTTATTTTGTAAATGATAAAGAAAGTGAAAAAGGGCATTTTATTGCAATAAATTCAAGTTGTAGATGGTATAACCTGAAAAACAACCTTAAAAGTCAGCGCAAACTTCTGAACTTTGTATCCTGTTTTTCT
This sequence comes from Polaribacter litorisediminis, assembly GCF_019968605.1. Taxonomy (NCBI): domain Bacteria; kingdom Pseudomonadati; phylum Bacteroidota; class Flavobacteriia; order Flavobacteriales; family Flavobacteriaceae; genus Polaribacter; species Polaribacter litorisediminis. The sequence goes on along the minus strand of NZ_CP082966.1, from coordinate 433,111 downwards.
TTATCCTATAAATATATTTAATTTTTTTTGTAACCTTATCTTAAAAGGAATCGTCAAAGCTACAAACACAATAAAAATTAATCATTTAAATTTTAAAATAATAATTTATGGAAGTAGCAATTTTAGCAGTAATTTTTGGAACCATTTTTGGAGTATTTTATTTATACCTTTCAACAAGAAACAAAGAGCGTTTAGCTTTGATAGAGAAAGGAGCCGATGCGACTATTTTTATGAAGGGTATAGCAAAAAATGCAGCCCCTTTTTGGAAAGTATTCATCTTAAATTTATCCGTTTTATTAATAGGTGTGGGTGTGGGTATTTTTATCGCTTCAATTTTACATTATAGTTTAGGAGTAGATGAAGAAGTTGCATATCCAGGAACTATATTTTTAATGTCTGGTATCGGTTTATTTGTAGGCTTTAACTTAACTAAGCAACTGGATAAAGAATAAGTAAATCTTAATAAATTTACAAAACCACTTCAAAATTTTGAAGTGGTTTTTTTATTGGCAAAAAGGGCTGTATCTTTAAAGCATAATTTGATTTTTCATTAACACAATAAAAACCATACACACTTTAAAAATGAAGAAAATAACCATTTTATTCGCATTTTTTACAATTGCAATTTCAGCACAAACAGATCAAAAAATTTATGACATCATCAACAATGTTTCTGAGGATAGATTGCGAGCTGACGTAAAAACATTAACCGAGTTTGGTACCAGAAACACCTTTTCAGACACCATTTCAGACACTCGTGGAATTGGCGCTGCAAGAAGATGGATCAAAGCTGAATTCGAGACCATTTCTAAAAATTGTGATAACTGCATTGATGTATTTTATCAGAAAGATTTGGTAACTACAGAGATGAGTAATAGAGTGCCTCATGATGCTTATGTTGTTAATGTCGTTGCCATTCAAAAAGGTACAAAATACCCCAATAAATATGTTATTATGAGTGGCGATATCGACTCTAGAAATAGTGACGGATCTAACTTTACCAAAGATGCGCCAGGTGCGAATGACAATGCTTCTGGAATGGCAGGAACCATTGAAGCTGCCAGAGTTTTATCTAAATATAAATTTGAAAGCAGTATTATTTATGTCGGCTTATCTGGCGAAGAGCAAGGCCTTTTTGGAGGTGCCGGTTTGGCAAAATATGCAAAAGATAAAGGTTGGGAAATTATCGGGATTTTAAATAATGACATGATTGGAAATATAACCGGAGTTGATGGTGTAATTGATAATAGAGCTTTTAGAATTTTCTCCGAGCCGGTGCCTGCAAACGAAACCGAAAGACAACGAAGAATGCGTCGTTTTTATGGTGGTGAAGTTGACGGAATTTCAAGACAATTGGCAAGATATATTCATAAACAAACGAAAACGTATATGCCAGAAATGAATCCGATGATGATTTATAGACTAGATCGATTTGGACGTGGCGGTCATCATAGACCTTTTAATGATTTAGGCTTTGCCGGAATTCGAATTATGGAAGCTCATGAAAACTACACGCAACAACATCAAGACATTAGAGTTGAAAATGGCATTAAATATGGTGATACTTTTGAGCATGTAAATTTCCCGTATGCTAAAAAGCTAACAGCAGTAAATGCAATAAACTTGGCTAGTTTGGCTTGGGCTCCTCCTGCTCCAAGTGAAGTTGCTATTGGCGGAATTGTAGAAGCATCAGCTAAATTAAAATGGAATAAAGTTGATGGGGCAAAAGGTTATAAAATTTATTGGAGAGACACTACGTCTCCTACTTGGGACAACTCTAGATATGTAGAAACTACAGAATTTACTTTAGAAGGAATTGTAATCGATAACTTCTTTTTTGGAGTTGCTGCCGTTGGCGAAAATGGTCATGAAAGTGTGGTGGTTTTTCCTAATAAAATTATGCGATAAATGTTTGTTAGGTTTTTTCTTTTTTTCATGATGATATTTTCTTGTCAAGAGAAACCGAAAAAACCTAGCTTTATCTCTTTTGAAACAAAAAATGATTCTATAAATGTTGTTTGTAAAAATCCTGTTTTAGGAAAAACATTCTTAAAAATTATCAATAAAAAATTAAAAACAGAACGTTTTTTAGACTTTCAAAAACCTGATACCGTTAAAGTTTTACAATTTCACACTTCGGAAATTGATACCACTTCCATTATAAAAAACTATGACTTTAAGTTATTTTATGGAGTATCATCCATCAAAAAATACGATACTTTATACAACTACGGTTTGCCTTTTTTAAAAGGCAAGCGTTATAAAATTTTACAAGGACAAAATACCAAGTTTACACATAAAGGTAGTTTTTCTAAATATGCCATCGATCTTAAAATGAATATTGGTCAAACAGTTTGTGCTATTAGAGATGGTATGGTTATAAGAATTAAAGGGAACTCTAATATTGGCGGAAAAGATAAAAAATACTATGATGATGCCAATTATATCCTAATTGGTCATAAAGACGGAACATTTTCTCAATATGTACATTTAAAAAAGAATGGAGCAATTGTAGAAAAAGGTGATCTTGTAAAAAAAGGTCAAGTAATTGGTTACTCTGGAAATACAGGAATGAGTACAGAACCTCATTTGCATTTTGTTGTGCAAAAACCTACAAAAAATGGTTTAGTATCTATTCCATTTATATTAAATTCTATTCCAAGTAAAAAGTATAAAAAAGGGAAATTTTCCAAAAATAAGTAAATAAATACTTTTTTTTAAGGATTGATAAAACGCTCTATTTCTTCATTTGAAATCATAGGATTTGCACCGCTTTTACTAGCCACTAATGCACCAACAGCACAACTAAAATCAATAGATTCTTGTGGAGGTACACCAGATAATAATTTATAAATTAAGGATGCTAAAAAAGAATCGCCTGAACCCACGGTATCTGCAACCTCAATTTTATAACCACTGTTATAATACAGCTGATTGTTATAAAACAAAACAGCACCGTGCTCGCCTTTTGTAACACAAATATCTTTTGTGTTTGTTTTTTCTAATATAAAGTGAATGTTTTGCTCTAAATTATGATATTTAGAACCTAAATACTCAGCTACGAGATACAATTCCTCATCATTAAATTTTATAAAATCTGCTTTGTTCATCAATTCAATTAAAAGTTCTTTGCTATAAAAAGGTGGCCGCAAGTTTACATCAAAAATTTTATATTTTGCAACTTCTAAAAGTTGATCTAAGGTTGTTTTAGAAACCTCATCTCTAGCAATTAAACTACCAAAAACAAAAGCATTGGATGTTTCTACAAGCGATTTTACATCACTTGTACCTGCTATTTTATCCCATGCTTTTGGATAGATAATGTCATAACTAGCGGAGCCTTTTGCATTAAGTTTTACTGCAACTTCACCAGTGGTAAAATTATCTAAAACTTGCACTTGATCTGATTGTATGCCTGTTTCTTCTAAATATTTTAAAATTAAGCTTCCCAATTCATCATTGCCAACAGCACTTACCATGGCAACCTTATTGTGATAGGATTTTAAGCGAATTGCCACATTTAAAGGCGCACCTCCTATTTTTTTATGCGTTGGAAATACATCCCATAAAACCTCACCAAAACAAACAATATGTAACATAAACTTTTTTAATAAATATTAGACTCTGAAGATCTTTGATTGATAGAACTTCTAAAAATGGCTAGCATGCGTTTTGCAATTCCTGTCCAGCCAAAATTACGTCTAGCAAAACGTGCGCCTTCTACAGACATTTCGTTACGTAAAGTAGGATATAAAAGCGGCATTGCCATCATAGCTCCAAATTCTACTGGTCTATGCGGATCTGCAAATAATGCTTGATTTCCGAAATCAATTAAATCGCACAAACCACCATGAACGGTCACAACACTTGGTGTTCCACAAGCCATAGCTTCAATGGCAACCATTCCGAAAGGTTCATATCGAGAAGGCATTGCAAAAATACAAGCAGACCTATAAACATTTGCTAAATCTTTATCCTCGATATAATTATTCCATTTAATTTTATCCATAATCCCTAATTCTGTGGCTAACTTTTTCAAGGTCTCAATTCCTTCCTGATCTTGTTTAGAATCTCCTCCAATACAAGCTACTAACCTTGCTTCCGGGCATAACTCAAAAACAGTGGGTAGTGCTTTAATCAATAAATCATATCCTTTATTATGCGCCATTCTTCCCAGAGCCAAAATATCTGTAGATTTGATGTCGTATTTTGCACGGATTTTGTTTTCTTCTTTTGAAGGCATCGGATAAAATCGATTTTCATCAATTCCAGGAGGAATCATACTACAATTTTTAGGAAGCATATCATATTGCTCTACTAACAAATCTACTTGCGGTAGCGTGGTTGCAATGACAAAATTACACATCTGAAACACAAAATATTCTTTTCTAATACGTTCTTTAAAACGGTATGTTTTTTCCATTTCTTGTTCATCCATATCACTTCCCATAGAATGCTGTTTCCACCAACCTAAAGAATGTGGCGTATGTACATGAGAAATACCCAGTTCTTCAGAAATTTTTTGTCCTGCCCAGCCAGCATCCCAATAATGAGAATATACCACATCATACTTTTTATTTTCCTTTTTTATGGCTGCTAAACAATTTGTAACGAACTTTTTTAAATGGTCGTGCATGTCTTCTTTTCGGATGAATTTTTTACCGCCAAAAGGGATTCTCCAAACGCTGTAATTTTCATTTACAACATCATATTCGGGTTGATCCTCAAATTGCCGCGTCACCAAATCTACTTGTTTACCTAGCCTACTAAATCTCTCTGCTAATTCTAAAACATAAACTACTTGTCCACCTGTATCTGGTTTTCCTAATTCTGCGTTGGCTCCTACATATCCATGTAAAGAGATCATTAAAATTGATTTCATAGTTTTTATTTTTTCATTTTAATTTTTGTTATTTTTAAATCATGACATGCTGCAATGTATTGAGCTGCAGACCAAGCCTGATATGCTTTCCCCATGGGCTTACCTGTAACACCATGTGCCCATTCTGTAAATTCCCATTCATTACTAATACCTTCCTTATTTAAGAGTGCTAGTTTGTGTAATTCTGCAATTGCAATATCTCTAAAGCCAAGCTTATTTACATATTTTACCCAAAACCCACCTACAAAGGGCCAAATACCTCCGTTATGATAATGATTGGGTAGGTTTAGTAAATTTACAGTGTAATACGGTTTCCAATCTGGATCTCCTGGACTTACAACAGGATATACATTTGCAACAGGAAATGGATCATTAGCACCAACTCCCAACATAAATTTAAAGGTTTGATGTGCTTTTTCTGAATCTATTGTTCCGTGTAAAAAGGCTAAAATATTCCCTAAAACATCACAACGCCAACTAAAATCGAAAGGTGTTGTTTGCGCAATTAAGTAGGAAGTATCTCCTAAAGTAAATTGCTTTTCGGCAAAAGAAACTGATTGAAATAATTGCTGCTTCGTTGAGGGCCAAAAATTTTGAACAATTTCTTTTTTAATCACTTGAGACCATCTGATATATTCCCCAGCTTCTTCATGATTTCCTAACATTTCTAATAGGCGTCCGAAACAAACATTAGATCGATACCACAAAATTTCATCGTATAAAATATTATAACTTCTACCAAATAAATCGGTCCAATCGCCAGCTTCAGGAATTTCTAAAAGTGCATCATTGTTACTATCATGCGCGCCCAACCATCTCATAGTTTCTTTTATATCACCAATATATTTTCTTAAAAATTGAATATCTTTTGTAACATTAACATATTCATAAAAAGCAATCACCACCCAAATACCACTATCTATAGAGCAAATACCACCAACTCCAGAATAATCTGGCTCTTGGTCTTTTAGCCTTACATTTGCAGGAATTTGACCATTTCTAGAAATATGTTCTAATAAAGTAATCAAAGTTTGACGTTGACATTGATGAATTTCTTCATCAGCAATTAAAGAAAGCGAGCCAATTACTGTAATCGCGCCATCTCTTGCCCAAACAGAATGGTAATTTTCATCGGTTCCGTGGGTAATATTATCAGGTATAGAACATGCAGAAAAACCCAATGGTGTTATATTTTTACGCAAAGCTTCAATCGCTTTTTCATACCCCTCTTGAATCAGCGCAATTTTCTCGCTATCATCTTCTAAAGCAATATTGTCTAACTCTTTTTTGATAAAAAAATCTTCTGAATGGTCTATATTGTTATGTTCTAAAGCATCTTTTGGTAAAATCTTAAAATAAATTAAACCTTCAATAATACCATCACCCTGTTCTTTTTCTGTATGAAATACTTTTTTATGTTTTGTGTAATGATATAATTCTTCATGAGCATTTGCAACTACGATTCCGGAAACATCCTTTAAATCGAACATTGCAGAATCATTTCCACTATCCCCTGCCACTAAAACTTGATTTGTTTTTAAACTCAGTCTTCGCAATAACCACATTAAAGCATTTCCTTTATTAGCCCATTTTGGCAAAACATCTAAAAATTTATTACCCGAATAAATTACATTTACATCCATATCTGCATTTGCAAAATCTTGCGCTACACGCTCTATAAGTTCTTCGCTAGCATCATGGAAAAAGTAACTCCGCTTATAAGAGTGCTGAAATTTACTAGGTTGCTCACTAATAGGATGGTTTATTTTGTTGACAATATTCTCTACCGCTTCTAAATTCCAACCATCATCTAGTACATCATTGAATTCTTTTTCAACACTTTTTTCTCTAAAATTGTAAATATGGGTTCCGACTCCAGAAATAATATAATCTGGACTTGGCAAGACGCCTTGATCAATAAGATTTAAAACATCCTCTATTAATCTGCCGGTATTATAAGTAACAATAATGTCTATATCCTTTCCATATTTCATCCAAGTTTTTGTAAAATTACTCTTATAGGTATGGAAATCGATTAGCGTATTATCTATGTCAAAAGATAATAATTTTATCACATTCTCTTCCTTTACATTCTTAACTATCATAAAATATATTTTAAAATTATCTCTAAACCCCCAAATTATGGAAATTTTATATGATAAATAAACTCATACCGAACTAATTTGTCTTGGCTTCTATACTTTTATCATAGTCCTATTTTTAATATGTGATAAATATAATAAACAGAATATAGCATACTAAAAATAAGAATATTGTAAAATTTATAATCTCGATTTCACCCTTTTTGCCTACTACAAAAAAGGTTAAAAATATGTTAAACCAAAATTTATATTTTCAAAAATGAAAGTATTACTATTATATTTGTAATATAAACTACCGATTATGAAAAATATACTATCTATTTGTTTTACAGTACTAGTTTCAATCTCCTTTGCACAAGAAAACTCTTCGAATGCAATAGAAGTATTTAATAACGAAAATAAGACAGCCTTCTCTTTAACAACAATGGAAGATGCCAAATTATTAAAATTTCAAGAGGTAGTTCCAATAGAATTTGAAAAGAGAATTAATGTTAATGAAGGTAAATTTTCTTTAAAAGAAATTAATGATAAAAGTTTAACTTCTTTACTTTCTGATTTAGATAAAAACGCTAAAACTAAATTTTTAATTATTGAAGAGGTTGCATCTTCTAAAGAAAGCTCAGCATCTAAAAAAAGCATCATCATAGTAGCCAATCAAAAATTTATAAATAAATTGATTTCTTCTAAAATAATACAAGATGAATTGATCGCTGAAGCTATAACGTATGGTGATAAAAATTTAGAATATTCTAGTAATTATCCTGAGTTGGTAGATATTCTTAACGTAAAACATACTATTTCTGAAGATTTAGAATTACAAATTGGTAACAATATATATTCTTTTATAAACAATCCTTTTAAAACAGTTTTGGATAAAACTTTATCAAATAGTTTAAACTTATTAGCTTTTAATTTTTAAGTAGTTTTTTTGTCTTCTTTTCTTATTGACGCTGAAAAAAATTTATTCTACTACTATTTTCAGCGTCAATTTTAGTGTTAACAACTATCTGTAAGAATGCTTACACGAAGCACTTTGTTAAATTTAATACCAATTCTATTTTGAAATTACTGTAAAATAAAATGATGATTTTTTTCTTTATAGAAAATTGAAAAATAAAGCATAGCATTCGTTACAGTTTCTTCTTATTTTGAAATAGAAAGGAAAAAAGGGCGTTTTATTATGGTCATTTCAATGCAGAATTGATATAAATACCGCATATTATGCATGTTCTAAAATTGTTATAAAAATAGGCAAGACTTTAATTTTCAATGCAAAAAACCCTTTCTAACTTTAAAATCAGAAAGGGTTCAAAAAAAAATATTCGATTTCCTAAAGTCCGCTTATAAAACTCCCATACGGATCTTTAAATTGAGTGCCTTCTGTAAATCGATGTTTGCTCAACTTTTTAAACTCAACTAACGCCCACAATAAAAACTCTTTTACAAAATAAGCATCCTCCATATTCATATTAGGTTGATGCTCTGTAAGAAAAACATCTAAAGGTTTAATTTTATCAAGTTCATTCTTGTACTGTGCTTCTGTAAATTCATCTAATAATTCAAAATCCTCATCCGCATTAAAAAACCAGGATACAATATCATCATAAGGAGTTTCTACATCTTGTTTTTGTAATTTCTTAATTTCAGGAAAATACGATGGGAATAATTTTTTGATAGCATTTTTAATTAGTGTTTCCGCAACCGCTTCAGCACCTTCTTGTTCGCCTTCATAAACCAACTCTACTTTACCCGTAATTGCCGGAATAATTCCGTCAAAATCACTTAAACGTATCATTGTTTTAGAATCCCCAGAAAGCAATGCTCTTCTTTCTGCTGTGCTCAATAAATTTTCGAAAGCAGTAATACTCAATCTTGCACTTACACCACTTTTAGCGTCAATAAATTCACTATCTCTAGCTTCAAAAACAATTTGCTCTAACAAATCTCTCGCCAATTCAGGAACCTGAATAAACTCTTTTTGAGAACTTGCCTTATCAGTTTCTTGCTGCGTAATTGTTTTTGCCGTTTCTATATCTTCTGGATAATGTGTTAAAATTTGCGAACCAATTCTATCTTTTAAAGGAGTTACGATGCTACCTCTGTTGGTATAATCTTCTGGATTTGCCGTAAACACAAACTGCATATCTAAATTTAATCGCATTTTAAATCCACGGATTTGGATATCACCTTCTTGTAAAATATTAAACAAGGCAACCTGAATTCTAGCTTGCAAATCTGGCAATTCATTGATTACAAAAATACATCGATTTGCTCTCGGAATCATTCCGTAATGTAGTACTCGATCATCTGCATAACTCAACTTTAAATTGGCCGCTTTTATAGGATCTACGTCCCCAATAATATCGGCAACTGTTACATCTGGCGTTGCTAATTTTTCGGCAAAGCGTTCATCTCTGTGCAACCAATAAATCGGCGTTTCATCTCCTTTTTCTTTGATCAGTTCAATGGCAAATCTTGAAATCGGATTTAGCGGATCATCATTTATTTCTGAACCTTCCACCACGGGTATATATTCATCTAATAAATTCACCATCAATCTTGCTAAACGTGTTTTAGCTTGTCCTCTTAATCCTAATAAATTGATATTGTGTTTGCTTAAAATAGCTCTTTCTAACTCAGGAATTACCGTATTTTCATATCCATGAATCCCTTTAAAAACAGTTTCTTTACTCATCATTTTACTGATTAAGTTTTCTCTTAACTCGTCTTTAATTGATTTTGATTTGTATCCTGATTTTACTAATTCTCCAAGTGTAACTATACTTTGTAAATTCATATTCCTATCCTTAATCCTTTCCAAAGGAAAGGAAACACTGTTGTGTTTATTTGTATGTTAATAATTATTTATTTTCATTTTCTTTCCTCAAACTTACTCAACTCTTCCCTTTGGGAAGATGCCTAAAAGGCAGATGGGATTTATTTTATCCTTTTCTTTCTATTGGTTTCGTAATCTTCAAAAATCATTTCTCCTAAACCTTTTAATCCGGTATAAAATGCTTTTCCTTGATTTGCTTTTGTAAAAGCTTTTACAAACTGCATTAAATAAGGATCTTGTGCAATCATAAAAGTAGTAATCGGAATGTGTAATTTTCTGGCTTGCTGCGCCATTCCGTAACATTTATCAACAATATACGCATCTAAACCGTTACTGTTTTTATAATACTGACCGTCTGGTAAACGCAAGCAACTTGGTTTTCCGTCAGTAATCATAAATATTTGTTTATTGGTATTTCTTTTTCTACGCAATAAATCCATGGCTAATTGCAAACCTGCAACGGTGTTTGTATGATAAGGACCTACTTGTAAATAGGGTAAATCTTTAATTTTTATAGGCCACGCATCGTTTCCAAAAACAATAATATCTAACGTATCTTTCGGATAACGAGTAGTAATTAATTCTGCCAACGCCATGGCTACTTTTTTGGCTGGCGTAATTCTATCTTCACCATATAAAATCATGGAATGGCTAATATCAATCATTAAAATAGTACTCATTTGGCTTTTATGCATGGTATCCTCCACAACCAAATCGTTTTCTGTGAGCCTAAAATTATCGATTCCGTTATTTACTTGCGCATTTCTTATACTTTCAGTTACAGAAATTTTATCTAACGAATCACCAAATTGATAGGCTCTAAAATCGCCTGTGTGCTCATCTCCTATGCCTGAAGATTTACTTTTATGGTTTCCTGCGCCGCTTCTCTTTATTTTACCAAAAATTTGATTTAATGCTTGTTGACGAATGGCACGCTCTGTTTTTGGAGTTATTTTAGTTCCTCCTGTTCCATCTGCTTTTATTTCTTCTTTAATGTAACCTTTCTTCTTTAAATCTTCAATGAAATCATCAATTGTGTAATTTTCATCGGTTAAATTATATTCCTTATCCAAGGATCGCAACCAATCTATAGCTTCATCAAAATCGCCAGAAGTGTGCGTAATTAACTCTTTAAAAATCTCAAATAATTTTTCAAAAGGAGATTCGTTCTTAGCTTCATAAGTTTTGAACACGAATCCTCTGCGTTTTTTATTGTTTTTCATCAGGATAAAAATACGGCTTTATTCTATTCTTTAAAAAACATTAACATTGCTTTAATAGATATCCGTATTATTTAAATTGATTTTATTTAGTCACAATTGCATTTTTAGAAAAAAAATAAAATTCAAATTTTAGTAAAAATTATCATAAAATTAACAATACGATCCTCACTTAAAAAGTATCTTGGAAGCCTAATCAAATTTAAAACCCATTATATGAAAACATTAAAGTCTAGAGAGCTACGAATTTTCTGCTCTTTGTTCTTAACGCTTGCTATTGCAGGAATTCAAGATTCAAATGCTCAGTTCTGGAAAAAGGAAAAAAAGAAAGAACAAACTTCTAAGCCCGCTCCAAAACCAAAGAAAAAAGAAAAATCTATTGCTGATTTAACAAAAAGCAGCAAAAAAATTGAAGGTTTATTTACTATTTTTCAAGATACCATTACGGGTGATGTTAAACTACTCGTTAAAGAAGACCAATTAGATAAAGACTTTATCTATTTTGCACAAATTGCAGATGGTGTTACAGAAGCAAACGCTTACAGAGGTTCTTACAAAGGTTCTAGCGTGTTTCACATTAACAAATATTTTAATAAGTTAGATTTTATTGCCCCAAATACATCCTTTTATTTTGATAAAGATAGTCCCCTTGCGAAAGCTGCTGAAGCCAACATAAGTGATGCTGTGATTGCAAGTGGTAAAATTTTAGCAAGTGATGATGAAAAAGGTGAGCATTTAATTGATGCTACAGGTCTTTTCTTATCAGAAACGTTTATAACAATTAAAAGTCCAAGACGCCCTGGCCAATCTCCTTTTTCATTTAGTTTAGGCAGATTCGATAAAGCAAAATCAAAAATTAATGCTATTAAAAACTATCCAGAAAACACCAATGTAAAAACGGAATATGTTTATAATAATCCTACTGTTTTAAATGGAGGTTCTGCTGCCATTACTGATGGTAGAAACGTATCCATTAAAGTTTTTCATACATTTATGAATATGCCAGAAGAAGGTTATGATGTTAGAATGGATGATGCGAGAGTAGGCTATTTTTTAACGGAGACGAATGACATGACGACTACAGAAACTATTAATTATAGAGATATGATTCATAGATGGAGACTTGTTAAAAAAGATCCTTCTGCAAAACTATCTGAACCTGTTACTCCTATTACTTGGTGGATAGAAAATACAACGCCTTTAGAATGGAGAGAAACTATAAAAGAAGGTGTTTTAGCATGGAATATAGCTTTTGAAAAAGCTGGCTTTAAAAATGCAATGGTTGTAAAAGTGCAACCCAATGATGCAGATTGGGATGCAGGTGATGTTCGTTACAATGTATTACGATGGACGTCTTCTCCAAATCCTCCTTTTGGGGGATATGGACCAAGTTTTGTAAACCCAAGAACTGGAGAAATTTTAGGCTCAGACATTATGCTAGAGTTTGTTCATTTTACCAATAGAGTTTTTGCAGACAAATTATACAATTCTGCAGCATCTAATATGAAAGTAGCAACTCTTGAAGAATTAGAGGCTGAAAAATATACGCAAAAAGGAAACCATATGTACTGTTCTGCAGGGCATATAATGCATGAAAATTTACAATTAGGAACTGCTGTTTTACAAGCTTCTGGAGCTTCGGATTTAGAGATGGAAGCTATTAAAAAAGAAGGCATGAAATCTTTGATTATGCACGAAGTTGGTCATACACTTGGTTTAAATCATAATATGAAAGCGAGTCAATTATTTTCGCCAGAGCAATTAGCAGATGCAGACTTTATCAAAGGAAAAGCATTAACTGGTTCAGTGATGGATTATGCCGGAATTAACATTACCAACGACAGAAGCAAACAAGGGCAATATTATGACATGTCTGTTGGGCCTTATGATGTTTGGGCGATACAATTTGGATACACTCCTTTTAGCAATGAATCTGAAAAAGATGCACTTTTAGAAAAGTCTACAGAACCGCAACTTATTTTTGGTAATGATGCAGATGACATGCGTTCTCCAGGAAAAGCAATAGATCCTAGAGTAATGATTGGTGATTTATCTAACGATCCAATAACCTATTCTATGAACAGATTTGAGTTGGTAAACGCCATGATGAAAGAACTAAAACCAAAATTCTTAAAAGAAGGTGAAACCTATGAAGATTTAAGAAGAGCTTATAACACACTTCATAGCCAAACTAGAATTGCAGGTGGTGTTGTTTCTAGGTTTATTGGTGGTGTGTATGTTGATAGAGCTACATTTGGTCAAGAAGGAGGAACACAACCGTATACTCCCGTAAGTTTATCAGACCAAAAAAGAGCTATGAGTGCATTAAAAAAATACATTTTTGCTCCTGATGCTTTTGATACTCCAAATGACGTTTATAATTATTTAGCAAAACAAAGAAGAGGATACAATTTCTTTGGAGGTCCAGAAGACCCAAAAATTCATGAGCAAGTTTTATCCTATCAAACAAGTATTTTAGCGCATTTAATGCATCCAAATACCCTACAAAGAGTATCAAACTCTGCATTGTATGGAAATGAATACAAACTAGAAACGTTTATGTCTGACTTAAATAATATGATGTTTAAACCAGATGTGTATGGAAGTATCAATTCTTTCCGTCAAAATTTACAAGCTGTTTACACAAAACGATTGATTGATATGATTACAGGCAAAGCGAGTAATAGATTTTCTATTGCATCAAAATCAATGGCAATTTATAATTTAAATACGATTAAAAAATGGGTAAGTAATGGCACAGGCGATTTGGCTACAAAAGCACACAAAAATCACTTAAAAACATTAATTACCAATGCTATGAAAGAAATTAAATAAGCATTCATAAATATTTATGAAAACCGTAATCGTTTCGATTACGGTTTTTTTTATCTTTACCCTATGGCAAAAATACTAATTACAGGAGGCACAGGTTTAGTAGGCACGAGACTTACAAAAATGTTGATCGATAAAAAGCATGAAGTTATAATTTTGAGCAGAAACCCCAAAAACAAAAATGAATTTAAATGGGATATCGCTAAAAATTATGTTGATCAAAAAGCATTCGAAAACACCGATTATGTGATTCATTTAGCCGGCGCAGGAATTGCAGATAAACGTTGGACTTATGAACGAAAAAAAGTGATCATTGATAGCAGAGTGCAAACTGCCAATTTACTTTTTAAGACAATTAAAGAAAACAAGATTCACCTAAAAGGTTTTATCTCCGCTTCAGGCATTGGGTATTATGGAGCCATCACCACCCAAACTATTTTTAAAGAGTCAGACCCAGTGGGTAATGATTTTTTAGGTGAAGTTTGCCAAAAATGGGAAGACGCTGCACATCAATTTGAAGGATTAAACATCCCTGTTACGATTTTAAGAACTGGTATTGTTTTATCTAAACAAGGAGGTGCCTTAGAAAAAATGAAATTACCTGTAATATCTCCAATAGGTTCAGGAAAGCAATATGTACCTTGGATTCATTTGGATGATTTATGCTACATGTACATCCAAGCAATTGAAGGTAACTTAAAAGGCATTTTTAACGCCGTTGCGCCAGAACATCACACCAGTATTACTTTTTCAAAAGCACTAGCAAAAAGCCTGAACAGACCTTATATTGGTATTTGTGTTCCTAGTTTTATGCTAAAACTATTATTTGGTGAGCTATCCATTATATTATTAGAGGGCAGTAGAATTTCAGCAAAAAAAATCGAAAAGAATGGCTATTCTTTCCGATTTAAAACGCTTAAAAAAGCATTGAATGCTTTATAAATTTTTTAGAAAGTAGTGGTAATATTTAAAGCAACTTCACTCCAAGTCTTAGAAACGCCATCTCCTCCTGTATGTAAAAGCTCACACACTTTATTTAAAGAAGCTAAAGCTGCTGAAGCTTTCCAATTCTCAACATCAATAGTAGAGGTCATGTTAAAAGTTTTATCAACTATCGTATATGTAAAAGGTACATCTTGTGTAATTCCGTTCATTTTAATTTGTGCTACTCCTGTAGTTTCATCTGTTATCATCAGTTTACCAGATAGCATTTCAGTGTTTTCCATCACACCAAAAAAGAACTTCTGAATTTTATAATCTCTACTCGTGTCTTTTGTCATTAAACTACTTACGGGTATCGAAAATTCTGTATTATGAATTGCTTCTTTTACACTAGCTCCTTCTCCTCCAGAAAGCACATCTACTTTTTTAAACCAACCACCCACTCCAATTTTATCGGTAGTTTTGTAAGCCGTAAACATAATATCGTTGTTCGCATTTGCTACAGCAAAAGCGGCAGTACTTTTAGGTGTTTCAATCTCTGTTGTTATTTCTTTACTTTCTTCTTTTTTAGCGTCAGATTTACATCCTGCAAAATTAAATGCAGTAGCAATGATTAAAAAAGAAATGATACTTATTTTTTTCATGATTTATTATTTTTTATGAATTAAAATTTTATTTGCTAGTTTTATATACTCTTTTTTTGCGTCTTCGGCAGCCATTCCGTTTAATTGCACCCACGCGTTAAATTTAAATGCACTTCGCACATCCAAACCACTATTGGTTGAGAATTTATTACCAAAATTGGCTTGCTTATAATATGCGTAAAATTTTAGCATTACATCTGGTGCAACTGCTTTTTTTAGTTTAGATATTTCTTTGAAAGCAATTTCAAACTCTGTATCCAAATCTATAGGATTATTTTTCTGCAATGACTTGGACACCTCCTTTAACTTTATCTCCTAAACTTACCTTTATTTTAGTTTCTATTGGCAAATAAACGTCTACTCGAGAGCCAAACTTTATGAACCCTGCATCTTCACCTTGCACAACTTTATCGCCAACTTTGGCATAATTTACAATTCTTTTAGCTAATGCACCAGCAATTTGTCTATATAATATTTCCCCAAAAGTCTTGTTTTTTAAAACCACCGTAGTTCTCTCATTTTCTGTAGATGCTTTTGGATGCCAAGCCACTAGATATTTACCTGGATGGTATTTGCTATATTTTACAACACCACTCATAGCATATCTGGTAACATGTACATTTATTGGCGACATAAATATTGATATTTGTATTCTTTTACCCTTAAAATATTCTGGCTCTTCAACCTCCTCGATCACCACAACTTTACCGTCTACAGGAGCTATAATAACATTTTCATCTATTTGGGTGTTCCTTTTAGGGTTTCTAAAAAACTGAAGTACAATAATTAAAAAAGCAATTGCAATAATTTGGATTGATTTTGTTAACCAAAGTATATCAATGAAATTTTCAGCCAATAATATCATGGCTATTACAATTAAGAAAGTTATTACAATTATTTTGTATCCTTCTTTATGAAATCGAATCATAGTTAAATAATAAAATTAATATACAAATATACGAACGGTGCCACAAATAACAAGCTATCTAGCCGATCTAAAATACCACCATGACCTGGCATAATGTTTCCACTATCCTTAATCCCCGCTTGTCGCTTAAATTTTGATTCTACCAAATCTCCTATGGTACCCATACTAGACACAATTAAACCAATGATTAGCCAGTTTGTCATTGAAAAATCAACATTAAACTTACTGATTAATAATGCGCCTATTAATGAAAAAACAAGTCCACCAAAAAAACCTTCAATTGTTTTTTTAGGAGATACAGACGGAAATAATTTATTTTTTCCGAAGTTTTTTCCTATTAAAAACGCAAAAGAATCATTAATCCAAATAATCGATAAAATACCAATCATTAAATAGGGATGAAAACGATCTTCATGAAAAGGGAGTAAGACTAAAAAACACATTGCAAGTATTACATATCGAATAGAAATGCCCAACTTAGCGCGTTCATTAGAAAAGCCAATTTCTTTTTTTAAAAATAATTGGTACATTAAAAATAAAGAGGAACCTATTGTAATTGCCAAAATTACAACCACAGCATAACTTTCTTGTCTTTTCAGCATTAAAAATAAAAGAATCGAAAAAAATAGGTAAGATGCATAAGTTTTAAGCTTTATCATTCTGGAGAATTCCCAAATAGATAAAAACCCAAATATGGAAATTAATATGATGTAAGACTCTTTTGAAAATAGAACTGCAGAAATAAAAGTTAAGATGTAAACAATTCCAGAAAAAATCCTTCTTAAAAGGTTGCGCATATTATAAATCTTCTAATAGCAACAAATATAAGTTTTTTGAGTTATTGTTACCATAGTTTAAAAAATTATCCTCGCTTTTATCGATTCTATAATTTTTAATCGCACAAATATTGGTAGGTAAACTGCTTTTACGATTAACTTTTATACCTGTTAAGCCTTGACCCGTATCTTTAACTAATTGACTCGTAGTAGCAAAAACGATAAAATTATCTGGAAATTCTTGTAACCTCGTACTTTTTAACTGATTTGAAGAAAATAAAATATCTCCATTATCTGCAATTAAATGTTCGCAAGTAGTAAAAATTGGTGTTTCATGTTTAAATGTATCTAATACCTGAACATTATTCTGACTACAAATTGAACTCAATTTTTTATCTAAAAGATAAATGGAACTCCAATTATTTTCTAAAATCACGTTTTTAAAGTTATCGATAACCTCTTCCATACTTGCGCAGTATAAAAACTTACCTCCTTTTTTAACAAATTTATGTACAAACAAGTCATCAAGATCTAGCTTTATATCTTGTTTTTGAGGTGTAGAATCTTCTGTTTCAGAAGTTCCGAAAAGTTTTTTAAAAAAGCTCATTTAACAATACATTTATTGTTCTCAAATTTCTTCTTCAGCTGGTAAAATTTCTCCTTTGGATTTTACCTCCACATCTAAAGCTTCTTCAAAAGGTCTTTTACCAAAGATCTTTTGTAAATCGTCTTTAAAAATTACTTCTTTCTCTAACAGCAATTCAGCAAGTATGGTAAGCTTTTCTCTATTATTTGATAGCAATTCAATAGCTCTTTGGTACTGCGCTTCTATCATTTCAGAAATTTCACTATCAATCATCTTTCCTGTATCTTCGCTGTACGGCTTCACAAAAGAATCATTCCCAGAAGAGTCGTAATAAGTTATATTACCAATTTTCTCATTTAAACCATAAACGGTTACCATGGCTCTAGCTTGTTTTGTAACTTTTTCTAAATCACTTAACGCTCCTGTAGATATTTTATTAAAAATAATTTTCTCCGCAGCTCTACCTCCCAAAGTGGCACACATTTCATCTAACATTTGCTCTGTTTGAACAATCAATCTTTCAGCAGGCAAATACCAAGCAGCTCCTAAAGATTGTCCTCTAGGCACAATGGTAACCTTTACTAAAGGCGCAGCATGCTCTAACATCCAACTAACGGTTGCATGACCAGCCTCATGAAAAGCAATAACTTTCTTTTCTTTTGGTGTAATTACTTTATTTTTCTTTTCTAAACCACCTACAATTCTATCTACCGCATCTAAAAAATCTTGGTGATGTATTGCTTTTTTACCTGTTCTGGCAGCAATTAAAGCAGCTTCATTACACATATTAGCGATATCAGCCCCTGAAAACCCTGGGGTTTGTTGTGCTAAAAACTTAATTTTAACATCATCAGCCATTTTTAAAGGCTTTACATGAACTTCAAAAATTTCTTCTCTTTCATTCACATTTGGTAAATCTACATAGATTTGCCTGTCAAAACGACCTGCACGCAATAAAGCACTATCCAAAACATCTGCTCTATTGGTTGCCGCAAGAACAATTACATTTGTGTCTGTACCAAAACCATCCATTTCAGTTAATAACTGATTCAGCGTATTTTCGCGTTCGTCGTTTCCACCCGTCATACTATTTTTACCACGAGCTCTACCCACAGCATCAATTTCATCAATAAAAATTATAGAGGGTGATTTTTGAGCAGCTTGCTTAAATAAGTCACGCACTCTAGAGGCACCAACTCCCACAAACATTTCTACAAAATCTGAACCGGATAATGAGAAAAAAGGGACTTCTGCTTCACCTGCTACGGCTTTGGCTAATAAAGTTTTCCCGGTTCCTGGAGGGCCTACTAACAAAGCTCCTTTTGGAATTTTTCCTCCCAAAGAAGTATATTTATCTGGATTTTTTAAGAAATCTACAATTTCTTGAACTTCTTCTTTTGCTCCTTCTAAACCTGCAACATTCTCAAAAGTTGTTTTCACTTTCGTGTCTTTATCAAATAATTTAGCTTTAGATTTTCCAATACTAAAAATTTGACCGCCACCGCTACCACCAGCGCCACCTCCAGACATTCTTTTCATAAAGAACAACCAAATAGCAATTAAAATAATGAAAGGTAAAAAACCCAAAAGTGCATCAAAAATACTTGTACTCTCTTTGTTATCAATATCTACAATTAAATCATACTCTTTTTTTGCTTGCGCTATACTTTCTTCAAAAGTTCTCTGATCACCAAAATTGTATTCGTAAACAGCAGCACCAGGCCTATAAAAAGTAGAAGATGTAAATTTTTTGTGTTTTGCTTTACTTAAAGCCTCTTGCGTTAAAAAAAGTTGTGCAACATCTTTATTTACAACAACAATTTTTTTAATATCATTGTCTTTTAGTATTTCTTCAAACTTATTTTTTGTGATGCTTTTAGAAGCTAAATCTCCACTGCTAAAAAATTGAATGGCAATTATAGCCACCAGCACAGCCCCATAAATCCAGTAAGAACTAAATTTAAATTTTGGTAAGTTTGTTTTTTTATCTTTATTTGAGTCACTCATTTTTATAAAATCAATAAGGTTAAACTGGATTAATTTCGGTGATTTTGGCATCACCCCAAAGGCTTTCTATGTCATAAAAATCTCTTACATGCTTCTGAAAAATATGAACTACTACATTCACATAATCCATTAAAATCCATTCAGAGTTTGTTTGTCCTTCTATATGCCAAGGCTTATCTTTTAATTCTTTGCTAACTACTTTTTGCACCGAACCAGAAATTGCATTTACTTGTGTATTTGAATTTCC
This sequence comes from Polaribacter litorisediminis, assembly GCF_019968605.1. Classification (NCBI taxonomy): domain Bacteria; kingdom Pseudomonadati; phylum Bacteroidota; class Flavobacteriia; order Flavobacteriales; family Flavobacteriaceae; genus Polaribacter; species Polaribacter litorisediminis. Next base: position 413,109 of record NZ_CP082966.1, on the reverse strand, counting down.
TGAACATATAATAAAATAATCACAAACTGTATTTTCTAAATCTCTTAAATCGAGTATTTGGATGTCTTCTCCTTTAACATCATCTATTCCTTTAATAATTACAGCGATTAATTCGTCTGTACTTACGTGCTTTTTTGCCATTAATATCTTCTCTAATTTAGTGCAAAGTTATTATTTTTTTGCGAGTTTTATGCGTAATATTGAACTAGTTTACACAATATTTAACACTTGAAATTAATCAAACTTAGTGCCATTGATTCTACGAGTTCTTTTTTAAAAGAATTGTCTCAAAATTCTACATTAGAAAATTATACCGTGGTGGTTACCAATGAGCAAACGAATGGGCGCGGTCAACAAGCCAATACCTGGGTTTCTAAACCTAATAAAAACCTTACTATGAGTATCTTTATAAAGGGTTTTAATTTAGCAATGACCCATCAAAAATACTTAAATTTCGCGATTAGTTTAGCCATTTTTGATGTTCTTTCTGTCCAACAAATTGAAAAGCTCTCTATAAAATGGCCGAACGACATTATGTCAGCAAATAAAAAAATATGTGGCATTTTAATCGAAAATAGCATCCGAAGTAATGAAATTTACACCTCTATTGTCGGAGTAGGTTTGAATGTAAATCAAGTAAAATTTCCCGATTTCTTACAAAAAGCGTCTTCGCTTAAAAAAATTACAGATATCCACTACAACTTAGATTTTTTACTTTTAGAACTCGTGGGGCAAGTAAAAGTTCGTGTAGCGCTGCTAAAAGCTAAAAAATATGGTGAATTAGAAAGTGATTATTTAAAGGTATTATACAAAAAAAACATCCCTACGATGTTTAAAGATCGTCATGATATTTTGTTTATGGGTATTATTCTCGGCATTTCTGAAACTGGAAACCTTGAAGTTGAGTTAGCTGATGAAACCGTTAAAGAATTCGGAATGAAAGAAATTTCTATGGCTTAAAGTTTCCCTAAATTAGCCGTTAACGTTTCAATAAAACTATTTAAAGGTCTTTTTACCATCATGGCCATCATGGCGTTAAATTGTCCATTAAAATGCAATTGTACTGCACTCTTATTCGCATCAACCTCGGTAATATCGGCAAGCAAATGAAAATCTAATTTACTACTTGCTGCTCCTAAAGTAACATTAGAATACGATGTTTTCTCTTTTAAAACCAATCTAATTTCTGGCATTCCTTTTAATCCAAAAATAAACGAATCACCATCGACTTCAAATTTCTGAATAGATGTTGGCATCAATTGTTCAAAATTTTTTAAATCTGCTAAAAACTCAAAAGTTTCTTTTTGAGACTTCGCTACAGTTACTTTATTACCTTCTATGTTCATATTCATTGATATTTATTGATTCCACTGACTTGGGTTTGCTCTCCACTCCTGTAAAATAAGCAGTTCTTTTTCAGAAATATAATTGCTATCTAAAGCCTGTTCCAATAAATTATCATAATTACTTAAAGTCTTTAAATTTACATTATGATTTTTAAAATTTTGGTCAGCAACCTCAAATCCGTAAGAAAAAATAGCCACCATCCCTTTTACCACAGCTCCTGCTTCTTTTAAAGCTTTCACCGCATTTAAGCTGCTATTGCCAGTACTGATTAAATCTTCGATGACCACTACATTCTGACCGCTTTCTAAATGCCCTTCTATTTGATTTTTTCTACCGTGTTGCTTTGGTTCTGGCCGCACATAGACAAAAGGCAACCCTAACTCTTGCGCCACCATAACACCAATGGCTATAGCTCCCGTTGCAACGCCAGCAATCACATCTGGTTTACCGTATTCTAGCTCCACTATTTTAGCCAATTCTTCTTTTAAAAAAAGGCGTACAGCTGGGTATGATAAAGTAATTCGATTATCGCAATAAATAGGAGATTTCCAACCAGAAGCCCATTGAAATGGTTCATGAGGCTTTAATTTTATTGCCTTGACTAGCAATAAATGCTCAGCGGTTTTTTTTGCTGTATCTTTGTTTAAAATCATATCGCAAATGTATAAAGTTTTTGTAAATGATACCCCAATAATTATTACATCTTCATTAAAAAAAGAAAATAATTATCTGGCATATCGTTTTAATGAAATTGTTTTTGATGAAATTCTTCATCAACTTAAAAATAATACTATTAACGGAATCATCTTATATAGTACTGATTTAGAGCAAGATTGGCGTATTTTTACTCAGAATTTAAAGGTGGTTCCGGCTGCCGGTGGTTTGGTTTTAAATGCTAAAAAAGAGGTGCTTTTTATTTACAGAAATAATACTTGGGATTTACCAAAAGGAAAAATCGAAAAAGGTGAAACCATTGAAACTGCTGCTATTAGAGAGGTGGAAGAAGAGTGTGGAATCTCTAATATTTCAATTGACAAAAAATTGCTTACAACCTATCATATATATAATCAAGATGGCCTCAATTTAAAAGAAACACATTGGTTTTTAATGTATTCTGATTATCAAAAAGAACTAATTCCGCAATTAGAAGAAGGCATTACCCAGGTTGTTTTTAAAAATAAAACAGAAATTGAAGCAGCTTTCCAAAACACGTACGCCAATATTAAATTAGTCTATGATACTTATCAGGAAACATAGTTTTCTAAAAAAACCTTCTATCTTTGCCCTCTTTAAAAAGTAAGCAAACAATGACAAATTTTATCAAGAAAATAACACCTAATGCTAAAGATGACGTTTTAGCAGGAATTACAGTCTCTTTAGCGATGATTCCTGAAGTTGTTGCCTTTGCATTTGTGGCACAAATTAGTCCAATTGTAGCTTTATTTGGTGCTTTTGTAGTTGGAATAATTTCGGCTCTTTTTGGCGGAAGACCTGGATTAATTTCAGGTGCGGCAGGTGCTGTTGCTGTTATTTTTGTAACGATGATACAAGAAGGACATGCAAGAGGTTTGTTATTTGATAATCCTGTGGAGAATATGGGATATTTTTATTTGTTAGCAGCAGTAGTTTTAATGGGCTTTATCCAAGTATTAGCGGGTGTTTTTAAACTTGGAAAATTTGTTCGTTTAATACCACATTCTGTAATGATGGGGTTTGTAAATGGTTTAGCCATCGTGATATTTATAGCGCAATTAGGAATGTTTACGGAGAACAAAAAAGATTTTTTCGGGCAAAATATGCGTAAAACTACCTCCAAAGATTTAATCTATAATGTATCTAATAATCAAGTGAAAGATATCGCGTCCAATACTGTGGTATTTACAATTGATGGTAATGCTGTAATAAATAACAGCACTAAGGAAAAAGCATTTTTACTTTCTGACGGACAAGTTTTTGATATGAAAACCAAAAAAGTTGTTTTTAATGCAACGGATGAAGGTTTTTATAGCATAAAGGATAGTGGCGTTGTAAAATCTGCTATGCAAGGAGAAACCTTATATATAATGATTGGTTTGGTGCTCTTAACAATGCTTATTGTTTGGGGATTGCCAAAATTAACAACAAAAATACCCGCAGCATTAACGGCAATACTAATTGTAACTTTAATTTCTATTTTTAGCGGATTAAGTTCTATTAATGTTGGAGATTTTATTCGTGATGGTGGTGGCGCAGGATTAAACGGTATTGACGAAATTTCTAGTAAATTGAACTTATTAGAATTATGGAGCAACTTGCCTTTTAATTTAGATACTTTAAAATTTATTGCTCCTTATGCATTTTTAGCGGCTTCTGTTGGTTTAATAGAAACTTTAATGACTATGAATTTAGTGGATGAACTTACAGAATCTAGAGGAAACGGAAATAAAGAATGTGTAGCGCAAGGTGCAGGAAATATAGTAAGCGGAATGTTTGGTGGAACTGGTGGCTGTGGAATGATAGGACAAACTGTAATTAATATAAACGCTGGCGGACGTGGACGTTTATCTGGAGTTACCATGGCATTAACCTTGTTAACTTTTATTTTATTTGCAGATAAATATATTGAGCAAGTGCCTATTGCTGCGCTTGTAGGTGTTATGTTTATGATGGTTATAGAAACTTTTGCTTGGTCTAGTTTTAGAATTTTAAAGAAAATACCTGTTTCAGATGCTTTTGTTTTAATCATTGTTTCTGCGGTAACTGTTTTCTTTGATTTAGCCATTGCAGTATTTGTTGGGGTTATTATTTCTGCTTTATCTTTTGCATGGAAAAGTGCTAAAAAAATAAGAGCTAGAAAACGTTTTAAAGCAGATGGCACTAAAATTTATGAAATTTGGGGACCCCTTTTCTTTGGAAGCATCACCGATTTTAACGCAAAGTTTGATATTAAAAATGACCCCAATGAAGTAGAAATTGATTTTGTGGAAGCAAGAGTTTCAGATCATTCCGCTATTGAAGCTATTTTTGCTTTGGTGGAAAAGTACCAAGCGGAAGGAAAGCATATTACTCTAAAACATTTAAGCGAAGATTGTAAGATTTTACTTCATAAAGCAAGCCCAATTTTCAAAGATATTATTGAAGAAGATATTGATGATCCTCGTTATCATTTAGCCGCAAATCCAGAAGATTTCCCGAAACCTTTAAGCGAGTATAAGTTTTAGGGATTGGTTGTGAAAACTTGATTTTTTAAACGTTTTTACAACTAAATATAAGGATATAAATTTTATTTTCTATAAATTCTTTATAAAGTGATGCAATAAGATTTATTTTTTTTGCATCACTACTGTTTTCTCCTTTTTCATACTCTAAATGCATACCTTTTTTATATATCAAGATTTTAAACCTCTTTATTTTAAAATTATCCTATTGATAATTTTGCGGCATCTTTCCATAAATAATGTGGCATAGGTTCCTCTAATTTCCAATTAATACTCATTGGTTTAGAGCCATAATAATCTTTAAGATTACCTTCACCTATAAAAATATAACCTAAACTATTACCAAATTCATTCTTTGCTTTTTCTCTAACAAATAATAAAATACGCTTATCATTTTCTCTATGATTTATATATGATAAACCTTTCCCTTTATCAGGTCTGGCAGAATTTTGTGTTTGCCAATGAAATAATAGTTCATTTACGGCATAATCATCATACATAGTTGTTGGCGAAAAATTTTCTTCAGACTTAATAAGATTGATGAAAAGTAGTTCTGTATTTAAATCTTTATTTTCAACAGTACCTTCCATACTTAGATATTTTTTGGAAAAAGTACTTTTTCTAAATGCCACTAATATTTGGTCTCTTGTATAACGATTATGCAATTTTAAAGGTTGATTATATGGAAGTTTAATTGGTACTTCTTTGAAGTCTATTTTTTCTATTAAAACTTCTAACACTTCTTTAATTTCTTCAACCAAAATTGTATTTGAGCCAATAGCTTTAATACTATCTTCTAAAGAGTTAAAACCACTTGCCTTCTGCCAAACATCATAATGCAGCATCAATAGCATTGTCTTTTCATTTTTATCGAAATCAGAAATTTTGATATTGAAATTTTGTACAGCAATTTTTAAAATGAAAGAAAAATAACTTAATGAATTTGTTGAAAGCCATTTATTTGAAATAGCGGAAACAATAGCTTTTTCGTTTTTAGAATCATAGTCATTTATTTTTCCTGCAAGTTGACATAATCGTTTCCAACTTCCTCTTTTATATATAGCTTGAATTGGAATATTATAAAATTGGCTAAAATTACCAATAGTAAGAGGCAAATCTGTATTATGTTGAAACTGCTCAATTCTTTGAATCAACTTATTCTTATGTAATGATGTCGCAGAAATTATGTTTTTTAATATAGTTTGTTTCGTCTTTTTCTCTAAAATTATAGAACACCCTAATGGTAAATGTGGAAAATTATCTTCAATTTCTTTGGCAACAGTAGTATTTGTTTTTCCAATTAGAGCTCGGAATTTATTTTCAAAATTATATTCTGGTCTAGAATTCCCAACAAAATCTAAAACGGTTAAAGAATCCTTTTCTTCATAAAGCCTTAAACCTCTTCCAAGCTGTTGTAAAAATATAGTTAAGCTTTCTGTTGGCCTTAAAAAGAGTAAAGTATCTATTTCTGGAATATCAATCCCTTCATTAAAAATATCAACTACAAATAAATAGTTTATTTCTTTTTTCTCTAACTTTTGACGAACAATAACTCTTTCTTTGCTATTATTACTTGTTAAGTAATAAGCTTTTAAACCTGCTAAAGTAAATTTCTCAGCCATATATTTTGCGTGCTCCATAGAAACACAATACCCTAAAGCTCTTACATCGTTTATATCCTTTGTGTATTTTTCTAAAGCATCAATTATTTCTCTAACCCTTCTGTCATTGCCGGTGTAAATATTAGTTAATTCACTCGCAACATATCTTCCTCTAACCCATTTTACATTTGATAAATCGATACTATCTGTAATTCCAAAATATTGAAAAGGACATAACAGCTTTCTATTCATTGCTTCAGGTAATCTAATTTCTGCTGCAATTTTATTGTCAAAATCTTCCAAAATGTCTCCACCATCCATTCGTTCAGGAGTAGCAGTAAGACCAAGAAGTATTTTTGGCTTAAAGTAATTGATTACAGACCTATAGCTATTTGCAATTTGATGATGACATTCGTCAATAATGATGTAGTCATAATAATCTTCTGATAGATTACTGTTTTCAAGTTGATTATTTATTGTTTGAACAGAAGCAAATACAAGCTCGAAGTTATCAGGCACAATACCATCAACCCATAATTCACCAATATTATTATTCTTTAAAACACCTTGAAAAGTAGAAAGTGATTTTTGTAGTATTTCTTTTCTATGAGCTAAAAACAAAAGTTTCGATGACTCATTATTATGTTTGAATCGCTTATAATCGAAGGCAGAAATAACAGTTTTTCCAGTTCCTGTTGCAGCAACTACGAGATTTCTAAATCTGTTATGCACAGTTCTTTCAACCTCTAATTTCTCTAAGACTTCATTTTGATATGGAAATGGTTTGATATCGAAAAAAACTGTATTATTTTCATAAGGTTTACTAAACTTACTTTGTTTTAAGGCTTCTTGAAGCTTTTCTTTATGAATTGATTCATCGAATAATTCAAAATCATTACTTTGCCAATAAGCATCAAATGTTTTTTGAAATTTATCAATAATATGACCAACTTCTTTAGTAGTTACTTTTAAATTCCATTCTAAACCATCAGTTAAGGCCGACCTTGAAAAATTTGAAGAACCAATATAAGCAGTATGAAAACCAGTATTTCTATAAAAAAGATAAGCTTTAGCATGAAGTCTTTCATTACTAGTATTGTATGAAATTTTTACCTGTGTATTTGGAAGTTTGGCAAGAAGCTGAATAGCTTTATAATCAGTAGCTCCAATATAAGTAGTGGTTATTACCTTAAGTTTCCCTCCACGCTCGGTAAATTCTTTTAATTCTTTTTCAAGAATTATTATACCTTTAAACTTTATAAATGAAACAAGTAAGTTAATTTGGTTTGACGAAAGAATCTCTTTTTTCAATTCACTTTCTAGTGATAATCCTCCATTTCCACCAGTAAATAATTCACTTTGAGTTAGTGTTGTGTATGGTGTTATTTCTTTGAGGTGTAAATCTAAATTTGAAAAATGAGCATCAGTTTTTGTAAAAACTGCATTTAGAATTTCTCCTTCAATACTTACTAAGTCTTCATTAAATTCTTGCTTATTTAGCTCTTCTTTTAATAGAATTATTATTTTATTTGCAATTTGAATTTGCTGTTCTATTTTATTTTCACCTTTTATAATTTCAAAAGCATGCTTTAAAGTTTTTGATAAATGTTTGGAAAGCACATTTGAGGCTTCCTCTTTATCGATTAAACTTTTTTTTAAAAAGAATTTGTCTTTGTCAAGTTCTTTTAACTTTTCGGAGACAACTTGGGTAATTAGTTCTTCATATATGCCTTGATTCATAATTCAATAAATTCTTTTAAAATAGGTAAATCAGCTTCAGCCCAATCCAATTTAGTCAATTCTTCTTTATTTGCAAAAATATAGTTGCAATGTTCTTTAAGCTTCAATTCTCCTGAAACATATTCAGCAACAAAAGGAATTAATTTAATTTTAAAATTTGGGTATTGATGAATTACAGGTGTTAATCTTTTTTTAATTGAAATATGAATATTTAATTCTTCAAATATTTCTCTCTTAATACAATCAATTTCAGATTCGCCAAATTCAATTTTCCCTCCTGCAAACTCCCATTTTAATGGAAGCTTCATCGTTTCACTTCTTTGAACGGTTAGTGTTTTATTTGCAAATTGAATAATTGCACAAGTAACCGGAATTATTTTCATTAATTAAATTTATAAATCAGCTTTTCATTAGCCTAAACTATCCCTTCATCTAAAGAAGGTAAATTTTGATAAAATTTGCCAAATGAATTATTAATAGCTACCTCTATGATAAAAATCAAAGCTCAGCTAATCTATTTTATCCAAAATAGTTCTATAAATAACTACTTTTTAGTGCTACCAATATAAAAACTATTTCTACAATCTTCTATAAAGTTAGGTCATTTATTACTGAAAAACGGATTAATATACAGAATAATATTCCTCTTGTTCCGTATGGGAGTCCATCAGTATCTTTTTTACCATTGCCCCAATACTTTCTTGGCATTGTTTTCTTTCTTTTTTACAACTATACTAGTATAAATCACACAAAATACTACTATAAATTTTACATTATACTAGAATAAATTTTAAAAAAATGTAGTATTTTTACAAAAAGAAGAAGTAAACCTCTGTAAACTACAGAATTGGTTTACATCCGTAAAAATACAAAAAAACTGCAAATAATTATGGCAATACGCTACAGAATTACCAAAAGAAGCAACAGCATTCAACAAAAAAAAGAACAGTACATTATGCAAGCCGTGCATACAGGTAAAATAAATCTCGATTATATTAGTAACGCCATTAGTAATGAATGTAGTTTGCATGAAGTAGATGTAAAAGCGGTATTAATGGCTTTGGGCATAAAACTAGAATACTATTTAGAAAAAGGCAATATTGTAGATTTAGGTGATGTTGGTAAATTTAAAATGGGGTTTCAGTGTATTGCAGAAGAAGATGCTGCTAAGCTATCCCCTAAAAAAAATATTAAAAAGTATCATGTTAACTACCAATCTTCTGTAAAGTTAAAACGCAAACTAAAAGCGGGTATCACTACTTATAAAGAAGGCAGTAGAAGTGTTGGTTAATTTTTAAGACACCCTCTAAATCTATTTCTAAGGGACAGTTGTAGCCTTAAGCAATTGTAATTTCGTAAAGTTTAAGCATACTGCACACTGGCGGCATGGTAAAAACTATGTTGAATATCATTTTCTGGTGTCTGAACCACTTGAACAGGTGCGTTTATTTTTTTTTTAGAAACAGCAACTGCTTCTGCCACAAAATCAGATTTTGATTTCCGACCAAAAGCCTCTCCTATTTTTAAAGGCGTTATCAAAGAAGGTATCGATGACCCTAGGTATCATTTCGCGGCAAATCCGGAAGATTTTCCGAAACCTTTGAGCGAATATAAGTTTTAAGAAAAATAATTATTTTCGAAAAGAAATAGATTTCTTTGATTGCTTTTTCATCTGAAAATAGTGACACAAATTTTATATAATTTTTAAGTTATTAAAAACAGAATGCAATAAGAAAAAATCTTATTGCATCCTTAATTTTACAACTTTCCGCCCCTTATCACATCACCCTTTTTTTCTTAGTGGGTTGAATATTTTTTTAATACACTATTAAAATGTCCTCATACAGTTTCTTTTTTGTTGAAATAGAAAGGGATGAGTCGCATTATATTTAAGTAATTTCAAATGATAGTGTTACCAAATCAAAACCGATATTTTAAACCTATCGATCCGTTAATTTGATTTCCAGTAAAGTTATTTGGCAATTCTTCATTTAAGAAACCTACACTAGCTTGTATTGTATAACTGCGGCCAATAGATTTAGAAAAGCCAAGGGTTGTATAAAAGGCACTTAAATCTGGATCTGTAATAATTTGATCAAATCGCGTTGTTTCATCTGGCGAAATCCCTGTACCAATTCTAAGAAATGTATAATTTTCTATATTACTGTTGAAATAATAACGGACGTTTAATTGATAATTTTGTACCAGTGTACTCGCTACTTTTGGACCAATAAAAGTTCGAGCGTTTAAGTAAAACTTATTCACATAGGATGTTAAGCCGAAAACATATGTTAAAGCTTCAACATTATCACTAAAACTAAAATATCTAAACCCACCTTCTATTTCAATCCATTTTGTAGCCCCATAATAAATCGAAGCACTAGCGCCATAATTCTGAAAAAAATTAGAACTTGCGGATGCACTTAAATTAACAAGTGCATATAATTTATTTGAAAAAACAGGATAAGATTCTAGTTCATACAAAAAAGCCTCATCAAAAAAACGTTGACTATAACTAACCCTAGCAATTATAGCATTTGCCCCGACAAATCTTGTATATGCTACTTGAGTTGTATTCCAGCTATTTTTTAAAGGATAATCATCTAAAAAATTTAAAATTTCATGATAAACACCAATTTGGTTTTTATTTAACCGTTTTAATGACAATCTATATCTATAGTTCTGCTGTTGATTTAAACGGGTATTTTTAAGTGTTTTTGCCACAGATTTAGCATTTTCACGATCATTAAGCCTTATATAAGTTTCAATTTTAGCTAAATTAAAATCAACATCATTTGAATAAAAAGAATTTATCTTAGTTACAAAAGCAGTTAATTCTTTACTAGTTTTAGCGAGTGTAATTTGTCTTAAAACTAAATTTCTATAAGTATTAACCGTATTGGCATTCACTAGCAAACTTAAATCATTAGAGGCTAGATTATATTTTTTTAATGCCTGATAGACTCTAATACGTAAAACACGAATATCAATATATTCGGGCGCAATTAATAAGCATCTATTTAATTTAACCAAAGCCTTATTGTAAGATTTAGTGGCGTATAATTCTTTTGCTTGATAATAAAGTGAATCTACATTTACTTGATTTTCTTTCGCCGATATGGCTAATAATTGTTTAGAAAACAATTGATATCTGTCGTTTTGCTCTTGACTTAAATCATTGTTTTGAAGTGTTTGCATGATAGATTTGGCAGTTTCAAAGTGATTAAGTCTTATGTAGGTTTCAATTCTGGCTAATTTATAATCAACATCATCTGAATAAAAAACATTCATGTTGGCTTCAAAAGAGGTTAATTCTTTTATAGTTTTTGCTAATGTAATTTGCTTCAAAACTAGTTCTTTATAGGTGGTATATGTATTGCTATTTACCAGCATGATTAAATCTTTAGAGGCTTCCTTATATTTATTTAAAGCCTGAAAAACTCTAATTCGTAAAACGCGAATATCTGTATATTCTGGAGCAATTAATAAGCCTTTATCTAATTTTGTTAAGGCGTTATTATACGATTTAGTGCTGTATAATTCTTTTGCTTGATAGTAAAGCGAGTCTACATTTACTTGATGATTTTGTGCTTTTAAGGTTAAAACACTCAAAATGGCGATTGTGATAATAATAAGTCTTTTCATGTTTATTTTCTATCCTAGTTAATTAATTCTATTTTTTTCTACACCCATTTCCATTTGTGTTTTCTGTTCATTAAATCCTGTTCGGGTCATTACTCCCCAGCCCGTATCGATATTAAATATTTTTTTGGCAAAACCTTTTAATTGTGCGAATAATAGAATAGGATGACTGTAAAACGGTTCTAAATAAGCCGCTAACAATAACTTAAAAATCATTTTTGGTTTAGAATAATGCGAGTAATTAGCAGTATACATTGAAACTGCAATTGTTGATAACACACAACCTGCGAGGTAAACTGCGATAAGAATCGGAAAAACAGTTACCCAATTTACACCCATAAAAAAAATAAGATATATGATATACAGTATTCCTAAAAACTCTACAATTGGCGCTCCTAGCTCAAAAAACACCCAATATGGAAAGAAGTATTTCCCCATATTACCATATTTTCTATTAAAAAATAGTGCTTTATGCTTCACAATAGTTTCCCATAAACCTCTTGCCCAACGATCACGTTGCATTACATATACTTTAAAGGTAGAAGGAGATTCTGTCCAGCATAAGGTCTCCGGAACATACACCACTTTATACTTTAATTTTAAATCTTCCATATGGCGTCTTAATCTTATACAGAGCTCTAAATCTTCACCAATGGTATCTTTATCAAAGCCCCCAACCTCTAGCAAGCGTTGTTTAGGATACAGTCCAAAAGCTCCAGAAACAAGCATTAAACCACCTATTTCTCCCCAAGCCATGCGTCCTAACAAAAAAGCACGAATGTATTCTACAATCTGAATTCTTGACAACAATTTTTTAGGTAATAAAATCTCTTTAATAGTACCATTTACAATCACAGAATCGTTCGCAATTCCTATGGCACCGCCACTAGCTATAATTTCTTCGTCTACTGCTTCTAAATAAGGCCTCACCATTTTTAACAAGGCATCTTGTTCTATAATACAATCTGCATCTGTACACAATACAAGATTAGATTTAGCATAGGCAACACCTGCATTAAGAGCATCAGAACGCCCGCCGTTCTTTTTGTCTATTACGGTTAAACTTGCATATTTAGGATTGTTACTTTTATAAATAGCTCTTATGGGAGCTGTTTTAATTTCTTTAGCACCTTTGTAAAAAGGAATGGCTTCCAAATTAAAAACACGAATTAATTGTTTTAAAGAATCATCTGTACTACCATCATTAGATATGATTAACTCATATAATGGGTATTGAAGAGATAGTAGCGATCTTACATTTGTAATAATTGTTTTTCCTTCATTAAAAGCAGGAGCAACAAGTGTTATAGAAGGAAGATCTTTGGCGCCTTTTACTAAATTTATATCTAAAAAACTGGCTTCTTGTCGGTTACGTTTAACTGCTTTTTTAGATAGAATAACGATACTTGTGTAAATAGCAAATAGACTTACTCCATAAAACAAAAACATAAACTCTATAATAGAATGGTAAAAACTGTGCATATTTATATTTATTTAGAAACGTGTTGATAATTACTACTTACTGCTCTTTGCATAAGTTCTGGTGCTTCTGGCAACCTTTGTTCAATTTGTTTTAGCCCAAGGTGATTTGGATCTAATTGATCTAGTGCTTCTAGCGCAACCTTAGCGAGCTGTTTATTATCTGAGTTAAGCTGCTCGTTTACATAATCGATATAATGATGCAGTTTAAAGTTTTTTATAATTCTAACCATCAATTCTCTGGTGATGTGATTATCCGCTTTTAAAGCTTTCTCAAAAGCGATAACATCAAATGGTGCTTCAATTTCCTGTAGTTTTTCTATAATACGAATTTGTTGCCATAAAGAGATAGGAATAGTAATATCCGGAAAAGAGTTTAAACTTTTCCATCCCATAAAAGTAATTAAAGCAATTTGCGCTTCTCTTTTTACGAGCCTGTTTTCGCCATCTTTATAATTCGAAATAATTAAATTATTCTCACTTAAATTTAACTCATAAGACAGCCAAATTGCTTTGGCTTTATCAAACCAATCTTTAGATTGTAATTTTTTACGCAAATCAGTATTCAATCCTAAATGATGAAAAAGTGTTTTTAAATTAGTGCTTTTAGAAAATTTAAAAACACAATTAACTTTTAAAAAAACATAAGCAACACTACTAAACTTGCTCTTATTATATTTCATATATCGAGACGCGTACTGCAGTTTTTTTATAGCTAACTCATTAGAGTCTTCTGAATAGCTAGAGGCAATGCCGTCTATAAGGTTTTCCTCTAATCTTAGATATTGCTTCTCTTCTAATTCATCATTACCCATACGGTTTAATAAAGAAAACCATAAACCTAATAATGTTATTGAAAATAATGTAATAACTAGATATGTTATTGTTAAGACAGTCATAATATATACTTAGAAATTAGCTCTTTTATTGCAGGAATAGGCGCTGGTAGTGAAATAAAATCTTTGACACCCATTTTTTCTAAACTTGCCGTCATAGAAGATTGAGACATTTGAGACATTACTACGATGCGCGTTTTTGGAGCGTTAAACCTTAGATCTTCTATGTACTGAAAAAAAAAGTTACCGTTAATAACCGCATCCGTTAAAATAAGATTGTAACGATTCTTTGAGATTGCATAGGCAACTTCTTCATATGTTCTTTTAATGGTAATATCTATATTTGGTGATTTTAACATCTTTTTTAGTAGAAATGACACACCTTGGTCATTATATACCAGAAGTATTTTTTTTGACATGGTAAAATGTATTTATAATTAACAGTACAATATTAAATACTATTAAGATATAATTAACTGACCCCCATCAGCCTAGCTATATTTATAAAATTAATTAGTTATTTAAGCACCAAAAACCGAACACATCATTCTTTTAACACATTAATCAAAATATTGATTTACAATTATTTAACTTATTTAATATTTAAAAATAGTGTTGTCCGATTAAAATTGGCTAAAGTGTTTTAAAGTATTGATAGTCTTGATTTTCAAAGGTTTTTAAAGTAGTACACCTTGCTATTAAAACCGCTTTAGAATTTATGATGTATCGAAAAATTTAAAACCGTAATACTATTGTTTTTCAGTTAGTTACATTCAAGTCTTTGTTCTTTATTCTAACAGCGAAAGCAGTCTTTTTATCTTTTATCGGACAGCCATGATTTAAAAAAGTTACTTTTATTTCTTTAGAAACACCAAGAATTAAAAGATTAAAAATTACTGCGAATATGTATCTTATACCATGAACGATTTGAATTTATCATAATATAAAATGATGCTTTTTTTCTTTATTTGAATTTAAAACATCAAGCATAGCCCTAGTACGGTTTATTTTTTAGGTGATAAAAAAAGGGTGTTTTATTGCGGTAAATTCAAGTAGTAGATGGTATTTATTTACTTAAAATAAAAGCCTATGTATAAAGGATTCAGAGTCTATTTGTCTGTTTTTAAAAAACTTTTAGAGGGGAATGAAACTAAATGATACACATCATTTCAGATGTTTTCATTTTAAAATAACTTTGATGACAAAGAATATCCAAATTTAAATAATTAGGTCATGATCAAAGAATTTCCAAAACATTATAACAACCTTTTAAAACTAATGGATCAATTAGGCGCTAAAATTCCAACTACAATGCAGGGATTTGAAAATTTGCACAAAGCAAGTATCGCAGACGGAGCATTAAATGCTAAAACCAAAGAACTTATTGCATTAGGTATAGCCATTACGGTACGATGTGATGGATGTATAGCCTTTCATGTTCACGATGCACTTGAATCTGGTGCTTCTTCACAAGAGATTACAGAAACAATTGGAGTTGCCATACTAATGGGAGGTGGTCCTTCTGTAGTGTATGGTTGCGAAGCTTTAGAGGCATTAAATCAATTTATCGCCTTAAAAGAGCATACATAACAAACATTACAATAACAAGTAAAAATTAAAACACCTGTAATGAAAAAAGAAAGTATGAATAATTCAGATTTACATTTTGAACATAAACAATGGCGAAGTGAACTCTCATTTTGGGAAGACGAATTAAAAACATTTAATAATCGCTTAGAAGAGTTGATTAAACGCTGGACAGACAAAAATGTATTGGCTCAGTTAGAGCATTTTCAAAATCAATTTATTCGTCAAGGTGAAGTCATTGACACTTTACAACACCACATTAATGTGCATGAAACCAATATGGTCACTCACGATGAAAAAGGGGAAAACGTCATAAATGTAAATTTAGCCAAACATCATGTTGCATTTAGGGATCGTATGGAAACGCAAAGAAAGATTTACGGCGATTTGAAGAAAGACTTCTATCGATTTCTTCCAAAATTTATGTAAAGCACTCATTATTCAATTTTTAGTAGTTCACTGATTTATATCATTGGCAACTTTCATTGAATGAACTAATTTCATAAAATGATTTAAAAAAAATACAATAGGAGAAATAGCAACATCAAATTGGGAAGTGACGCTATTTTATAACCCTAATTCTTGAATAGCAGAAAAAAAATTGGCATGTGGTTTAACAACTAGAGATGCAGATATTATAAAAACACCAATTACAGAAACACGGCTAGAAGAGCTTGCCGATAGACTTCATTTAAGTTTTGATAGATTGGTAAATAAAAAGCATTCAAGGTTTAAAAAACCCTTTAGAAACCCTAATTTAAGCAATGACGACTGAATAAAAGTAATGCACAAAAATCCTGAATTTATAAAAGACCCCAATGCAAAGCGAACAGACAAGACAATACTGGTAAAAACACCTCGTAAAATTGTAAAGATTATTTGTAAAATGTATTTAAAATGAGTTTAGATAAAGAAAAACCAATAATATGGAACGTTCGAGGGTATGAGTTACAAATTACTCATCCTAATAAAGTATATTGGCCTAAAGAAGGCTATACCAAGCTAGATATATTACAATACTATTTTGATATGGCGCCTACACTATTACCTTATTTTAAAGACCGACCTGTGACCCTGCATTACTTTCCGAAGGGTATTGAGGAGCTTTCTTTTTACAAAAGGAATTTTGAAGATGAAGAGGAAGATGAAAATCTATTTCACACCATTGCATACGAAGAAATTAGTCAAGATAAAACTATTCGAGTTCCATTGATTGATTCTGCTGCTGGTCTATTATTTTTTGCGTCTAGAGGTGGCTTTGAATTTCATCTATGGTCTTCAAAAGCAACTAATTATAGTTATCCTGATATGGCTATTTTTGATTTTGATGTAAATGAAAATGTTGCTTTTGAGACCGTACTGCAAGCAGCAAGTTATTTAAATGAATTACTAAATTCAATGAACTTAAAATCATATCCAAAGACAACAGGAGGCTCGGGTTTACATGTTTATGTTCCTATAGTTCCTAAATATTCGTTTAAAGAAGTAAGAGAATGGGTAAAACGTATAAACGACACATTAGCTAAAAAATATCCCAACTTGATTACTACCCAAAAAAAAAGCAAAAAAACGCATATTAGTAACAAAGTAACTGTAGATTATTTACAAAATGTCATCAGTAGAAATACAGCTGCTCCTTATACAGTTCGTGCCTATCCTAACGCTCCAGTTTCTGCTCCATTAACTTGGAAAGAGGTTAAAAATGGTGGTTTTCTTCCAAAAGATTTTAATATAAAAACGATGCCTAAAAGAGTAGAAAAATTAGGCGATTTGTTTTCAGAAGTGCTATCCATAAAACAACAAATTAAAATAGGATAATTAAGATAGTATAAAATAGTGTTTTCCGATTAAAATTAGCTAAAGTGTTTTAAAGTATTGATAGTATTGATTTTGAAGAGTCTTTAAAGTATACCTTGCTTTTAAAACCGCTTTAGAATTTATGATGTATCGAAAAATTTAAAATCATAATAATGTTGTTTTTCAGTTAGTTACATTCAAGTATTTGTTCTTTATTCTAATAGCGAAAGCGGTCTTTTTATCTTTTATCGGACAACAATGATTATAAAAATAAAGTAGCCCCTACCATTTTGTTTAGGTTGGGGCTACTTTACAAACTATCGTTTCTAATAATAAGAAACTTCCAATTCATTATCTACTTCATATACGCCGGGTGCATAGTATGCTGCCTTAAGCGCTTCATCTTTTTCTGTAAGTGAATGTACTTTACCTTTTAATTTCACTTTATGACCATCCACAGTTACCATAATATTTTTAGCTTCAAGATCTGCAGAGCGTTCAAAAGCTTTTTTAATTCTTTCCTTAATTTGATAAGGTTCCACAGCTTGTTTAATGGTAATTAAATTAGTCACACCTCTCACACCCTGTAAATTCTCAACAGCTCTTTTGGCTGAATCTTTTTGATAGGACCATGGCACTTCGCCAGTTAGGCTCACCCAACCGTCATCAACTTTAACCATCACTTTATTATTTGGTACCGAAGAATTCCATTCTAACGAACTAACGGCCACTTTTGCAATATCGGCGTCCGTTCTTGCAAAGGAATTGCCAAACTTTACCTCAATGTCTTCTGCTACTGCTTTAACTCCTTTTACTTTTTTTACGGCTTCTTCAGCTGCTCTCTTTTTTGCGTAACTACCCACTGTTCCAGTAAGAGTAACAATGCCATCTTTTACAATCACACCAATTTCGGTTTCATCAACGTTTGGTTGCCAAGCCAACTCATCGAGTACATCATCTCTGATTTCTAAATCTGTTTTCATTTTTAAAAAAATTTAATTAAACAATAATTTGTTCAGTGAAGATATAATCCATGTAAGTCTCAGGTAATGATTTATATCAGTCAACTTTCTATTTAAACCCTTTTATCATTTGTTTAACACATTGATTATCTGAAATCCGCTTAAAATTGTTTTGATATTATACCATTTCATGTTGTGTTATATCATTTATGATTTGGATTTACCGTAAAAATAAAATGATGACTTTTTTTCTTTTTTCTAGTTTAAAATAGGAAGCATAGCCCCATCGCTACGATTTATTTTTTAAATGATGAAGAAAGTAAAGAGGCGTTTTATTACGGTAAACTAAAGATGTAAATGGTATTCGCTTTAAACCAAATAGTTTTAAGAAAAATAAGACTTATTGAACCCATATTACCAAATAATGGAATTAGGTAGAGAGCAATTGTAAATTGCTTGGAACGAAAGACCCCAGTCGTATTTATAGAGATGAAGATTCGCTACTAGAAATCTATTTTCGTTTAAATAAGGAAAATGCAATTACACGTAGAATGCGTCAAATTTTAGAATTGTAAAAATGTTATATTCCTAATTTTTTTATTGAGAAAATTATTTTAACCACAATGAAAAAAAAGGAAATAAACTACCTAGAGGGCAGCGCCATCGAAGTCTCAAGCGGAAAAAATCTTATTTTTAGTTTGATGAAAATCCAAGTTTTCAAACTTTCCTATTGACCACCTGCGCAGAGCGTCGGATAATTTTATCAATTGTAAAAAGGCATTATTTTTTGATATATCCATGCGCTACTTCTAGGTTGTTTCTCCTAGGTTGTTTCTTCTAAACCAACCCTTCATCCATCAAAGGCAAACTTCGAATTCGTTTGCCTATCGCATTAAAAATAGCGTTACAAATTGCAGGTGCAATTGGTGGCACCCCAGGCTCTCCTACTCCGGTTGGTGGCTCGTCCATTTTATCCATAATTGCTACTTCTATTTTTGGCGCATCCTTCATTCTTGTCATTTCGTAATCAAAGAAATTATGTTGTTCCACGGCGCCTTCTTTTGCAGAAATTTTACCGTACAAAGCAAGCGACATTCCAAAAATGGCAGCTCCTTCTAGTTGATTAATAATATTGTCTTTATTTAATGCCAATCCACAATCTATGGTCGTCCAAATATGTTCAACTTTTACTTTTTCGTTTTTTACAGAAACCTCAACAATCGTTGCTACATAACTATAAAAACTATAGTGAATGGCAACTCCCAAACCGTGATTTTCAGGCAACTTTTTTCCCCAATTCGCTATTTTAGCAGTGTTTTTTAACACGTCTTTCATCCGTTTAGAATTATAAGGGAATTTAGACTTACCGGAGACAATGGTATCTTTCCCAATTAAATTTAAATGAAACTGCACCGGATCTATATTCGCCGCATGTGCCAATTCATCTACAAAAGAATTGTTACCAAAACCACTATGAATGTTCACTACAGAGCGCATCCAACCAATTCTTACATGAGCTTCTGCTTTCGAGTTTTCTAATCTAAAATTAGTAAGTTGATACGGATTGTTTGTAAACCCTTGATTCAGCTCAAAACCAGAAACATAATCAGACATCGGTTTAAAAGAAGACACAATAGATGGCATGGCAAGACGCTGCAACCAACCGGTAACGTTGCCTGCCTCATTTATAGAACCCTTTAAATACTGCACACTTGTGGCATGGTAAAAACTATGTTGTATATCATCTTCTCGCGTCCAAACTACTTGAACAGGTGCGTTTATTTTTTTAGAAATAGCAACAGCCTCTACCACAAAATCAGATTTTGATTTCCGACCAAAAGCACCTCCTAAAAAGGTAACATTGACCGTTATATTTTCTAACGGAATTTTAAAGAAGTGTGCAATTTCTGCCCTTGCCGTTTGCGGATCTTGCACAGGTGCCCAAACTTCTACGGTATCTCCTTGAAACCAAGCGGTTGCATTGGGTACTTCCATGGGTGCATGGACTAAAAACGGAACATGATATGTTGCTTCCACAATATTTTTAGAAGCATCAAAAGCACGATACACATTGCCATGACTACCAGGAACTAGTTTGCCTTTTTCATGCGCTCTTTGGGTGAGTTTTTCTTTGAATTTCTCAGTATCAAAAGATTGATTTTTACCGTAATTCCATTCAATATTTAAGTCTAATTTCCCTTGAAAAGCAGCCCAAGTATTATTTGCAATAACAACAACCCCGCCTAATGCTCCAAAAAACTTGCCTGTTGGCGGCACCATCCTATCTAATTGAAAAATAGTCTCTACACCCGCTATTTTCTTAG
The DNA here is from genome assembly GCF_019968605.1 of Polaribacter litorisediminis. Lineage (NCBI taxonomy): Bacteria > Pseudomonadati > Bacteroidota > Flavobacteriia > Flavobacteriales > Flavobacteriaceae > Polaribacter > Polaribacter litorisediminis. Next base: position 392,597 of record NZ_CP082966.1, on the reverse strand, counting down.
CATTTGTATCTTCATAACTTTTTACGGTTCCGAAAGTTACAGGACATCTTGCAATGGCAGCAAATTTTAGATTCGGAATTCGTATATCAATTCCGTAATTGGCAGTTCCGTGTGTAAAATCTTTTAAATCGACACTTTTTAACGTTTTTCCGATAAATTTAAAATCTTCCACTTTTTTTAGCTCGATACTTTCTTCAGCCGGTATGGCAACTTTAGAAGCTTCTTCTACCAAATCACCAAAGAACATTGTATCGTTATTTTGCGTATTGATGACATAATGGTTTGCAGCTTTACAAGCCGCTTCTGGAATATTCCATTTTGTGGCAGCGGCAGTAATTAACATCGCTTTTGCGGTAGCTCCCATTTTTCGCATCGGTTCTAATAACGTTCTTACACTTCGAGAACCATCTGTATTTTGATTGCCATATTTCGCATTTCCTGTGGCTTGTTTTACGGTGATATACTTCCAATCTGCTTCTAACTCATCCGCAATTGCGGATGCCAAAGAAGTTCTGATACCTTGCCCCATTTCTGAGCGTGAAGCAAGTAGTGTAATATGTCCGTCTTTTTGAATTTGCACAAATAAATTCGGTGTAAAAGTACCCGCTATCTGCGGAATAAATTCTTTTTTATCAGAAGATACGGTACATCCTAAAAGGATTCCACCCGAAGCCAATCCGAATAACTTTATAAAATCTCTACGTTTTATTTGCTGTATGGTACTCATATCTTTTCGTTTTTAAGTGCAACAGCTTTATGAATTGCTTTTCTAATTCTTGGGTAGGTTCCGCACCTGCAAATGTTTCCACTCATGGCAGTATCAATATCTTCATCCGAAGGATTTTCGGTGGTATCTAGCAAAAAAGTGGCTGCAATTAACTGCCCAGGTTGGCAATAGCCGCATTGTGGTACGTTGCCATCATGCCAAGCTTCTCGTAAAAACTCGAGATTTTCAGAAGATCCTTCAATCGTAAAAATTTCCTTTCCTATTCCGTAAGAAACGGGCATGCTACAAGATTTTGTCAGCTTCCCATTGATGAGCACAGAACAGGCGCCACATTGCGCTACACCACAACCAAACTTGGTTCCCGTTAAACCTACAATGTCTCTAATTGCCCATAATAAAGGCATGTCGTCTTGCACATCAATCGTGAAGATTTTTCCGTTAATTGATAAAGATTTCATGATGTATATCTATTTTAATGCAACAAGTTACGGAATTGAATTTAAATTTTAAGTAAACGGATTTAAAACCTTTTCTTTTAAAAAAAGTTTGATGCTCATTTGTCTTGAAAATAAAAAAGATATTGGTTTTTATAAACGCTAAAATTTACATTTTATGCCATTATACCTCTTTGAATTTAATTAAAAACTACTGAACACATCGATCATTACGTCGCATGATTTTTCTCCATAAAATTGAATGATGTTATTTTCGTTCTTAAAACAAGATACAAACAGGATCTGGAGCCGTAACTTCATCTACAAAAGTTAACTTACCGGTGAATTCATCTCTTTTAAAAGAAACCATATTATGGGTATCCCTATTGGCTACTAACAAAAATTTATTGTCTGGAGATAAAGAAAAGTTACGAGGATTCCCTCCTTTTACTGGTTCAAAACCGACCAAATTTAAACTTCCATTTTCTGCGTTTATTTTAAAGATAACAATCGAATTATGCCCTCGGTTGGATGCATATAAAAACTGACCGTCCTTAGAAATATGAATATCTGCGCCTTTAGTATATTCAGCATATCCTTCTGGTATCATAGAAATAGCTGTATCTACATAATACCTACCTTCTTTTTCTTTCACCAAAGAAACCGTGTTATTTAGTTCGTTTAAAACATAAATCCATTGATGATTGGGATGAAACGTAAGATGTCTTGGTCCTGCACCTTCTGCCATTTGTAATGTTTTTTGATCGGTAAAAACCAACTCTTTTTTAGTGGTGTCAATCGTAGAAAACCACAATTCGTTGCTTCCCAAATCTACAGAAATAATTTCTTTTTTAGCAGGGTGAAACCATGTTGAGTGCGCATGAGGCGCCGTTTGCCTGTCTGTTGTACCTTTACCTGTATGTTGCTGCACATGCAATAAAGGTGATAATTTACCTGAAATATTTGCTTGTAAAAAACCTACATTTCCTCCCGAATAATTAGCAACTAAAACCTGATTTTTATCATTTACCGTTATAAAACAAGGGTGCGCGCCACCTGATTTTGATTTACTTATCAATAAAAGCGAATCCTTTTCTATGCGATATGATTTTACAAAACCTGTTCCTTCTTCATTTGCTTCATCAACCGTAAAAAGCGTTTTATTATCAGTGCTTTTCGCCAAAAAAGAAGGATTGCTGGTTGCTGCCATCAAACCTATTTGTCTTAATTTTCCTTCTGTAGAAAGTTCATATTTATAAATTCCTTTGCTATCTCCGTTGGTATAAGTTCCAACAAAAAAATTAGTAACAATTTCTTCTTTCATTTTTGATTTTTGACAGCTAAAAAGGAGTATTAAAGCGAACAATAGTGTTATTTTTTTCATTTTTAATTTAAGTTTAATTGAGGAGCTTTCCAAGTAATTGTATCTCCCAATATAGAATACTTTTCACTGATGATAGTCGCTTTCTTGGGAGTGAATTTTATCAATAGATAATCTGTTGTTTTATTCTTGTAAAAATTTTTCCAGGCTGTTTTCCAATATTTTTCTTTTTCCATTTCACTATTCACACTATTTGCAGTGCCTTGTAAAGTAACATAGCTACCCGTTTTAGTATCAAAATAATACAGGGTTACATTTTTGTTTTTTTGTATTTGCTGTACTTTTAAACTTTTTGGTTTTGTACCCATCCAAACCGTAAAATCTTCTTCTGGTAAAAAAGGATCCATAGTTCTTGCATGTGCAATCCCTACAGAATCGATCGTTATGAGTGCACAATTTTTTGCATCTCTCATAATCTCTTTTGCTATTTCTTTTATCCCCTTTTTAATGGGTTTTGGAGCAGTATCGCAACTAGCAAAAAGGAAAACAAAAAAGAGAACAAACAAATATTTCATCAACAAAAAGGTTTAAAAAACTTTAAAAACGGGCAAACGTAAGTATGCTTTTTCATAATGAGGAGAATTCTTGTAAACGAAGTCTAGTTGCATTCTCGGGTTCTTTGCAAAATTGTCATCCGAAGACATTTTTTCATCCAACTGTTTTTTAAGAGATGGATTTTCTAACAATATTTTTTCTGCAAGATCTTCAAAAACATACCCAGAATAACCTTCCTTTTTCTGAAGAACGGTATCGAAAAAATTCCAATTAAAAAAGGAATCTGTAGCCGCTGCTTCCATCGTTTCTAGTATATAACGCACCCCATTTTGATCTGTAGGAATGTAAAGGTCTCCTTCTTTAAAATTGATATTTTCTGTTGTTTTAGAAGTTTTTGTATTGTAATGCAAATAATGCCCTTCATAAGGCGATTTTCTAGTTTTAAAATCTTGTATATGATTTACTTCGACTGCAATTATGGTATCTTTTTTAAAAGTTGAAAATTCAATATTATTATTCTCTAATCTTTCGATAACATCATGCCAACCTTGAGGTAAAATATAGGCTTTCGGAATGGTAATTTCTTCGGTAACCACAAACTCATCATAATATTTTACTTCTTTGACAAAAGGTTTATTTTTATCATAAAATAATCGCTTTCCATTGGTTACTTTACTGTCAACTATTTCGCCTTCATACCCTTTAAAATTTAAAGTTCTAAATTTTTCTCGATCTACTTTATACTGAATTGGGTAGGTTTTCTTTGCTAAAATTTCTTCGGTTGCTTTAGAACGCAAATCTTTAATCATTGCTGAATTTTCTTCGGTGAAATCAAATGCAGAAAACATCAATTCATAGGTTTGTTCCACTCTAATTTTATACGGTTTTAACATGTGTGTTTCTACCATTAAACCCAAGGTATGAAAGAGAGTTGTATAACCCGTAGAATATCTTGGCGAATCGAAAAACTGCGAAAAACCTGCTTCGGGTGTCGTGCCCCAAACATTTACATACGGCGTAATATGAATTCCTTTTGTTTCTAAAGAAGTTTCTAATTGCGGTCGCATTTCATTTTGTAAAAACGCACCTAAACTGCCCCCTAACTTATTGTGCTGCGTAAATAAATGGGTAATGGCATATTGATAATCGGCACCATTACTTACGTGATTGTCTATAAATACATCTGGGTCTACCGCATGAAAAATTTCTGCAAAAGTAGCTGCATTTTTGGTATCTTGTTTGATGAAATCTCTATTTAAATCGTAGTTTCTAGCATTTCCTCTAAAACCATATTCTAAAGGACCATTTTGATTGGTTCTTGTATGCGAATTTCGATTTAAAGATCCACCAACATTGTACACAGGAATGACGCAAATAATCGAATTTTTATATTTCTCTTTGATAGAATCGTTCTGAACAATGTCTCGTAACAACATCATGGAAGCGTCAATTCCGTCTGATTCTCCTGGATGAATTCCGTTGTTAATTAAAATTCTATTTTTTTGCGAATCCTTAATTTCATCCACATTATAAATTCCTTCTCTATTATAAACCACCAAATGCAGAGGTTCTCCTGAATCTGTTTGCCCAAAAGAGAACAAAGAAATCTGACTATAAGCTTCAGACAACTCTGTATAATAAGCAATTACATCCTTATATTCTGGAGTTTCTGTTCCTTTTGAAGTTTCAAAACGTGTGGTAAAATCAATATTTTCATTAGAGGATTTATCACAAAAAATCAACAAAAAACAGCAAGAAAAAAGCACTATAATTTTTAAGGGTACGCTTGGTTTCATTTTTATTCTATTTAAATATTTGCTACTAAAAAAACAATGTAAACTACTGAAATCTAACTGGTTTAGGAACTAACTTTGTATAATCGCCATGATTTCTAATCACATCTCTTACAATAGACGACGAAATGTATGAGGTATTTGCGGATGTTAATAAAAAGACGGTTTCAATAGGCGCTAAATCTCTGTTTGTATGCGCAATAGACTTTTCAAACTCAAAATCAGCAGGATTTCTTAAGCCTCTTAAAATAAAATCTACCTTATTTTTTTGACAAAAATGAACGGTTAAACCCTCGTAAGTAACTACTTTTATTTTAGGTTCGTGCTGAAAACAATCTTCAATAAACTTTTTACGCTGCTCTAAAGAAAACATATATTTCTTATCGGCATTGATACCAATTGCGATAATGAGTTCGTCAAATAATTTTACGCCTCTTTTAATAATATCAAAATGTCCTAAAGTGATGGGATCGAAAGATCCGGGAAATATTGCTCTTTTCATGTATTACTTTATGTTTTTGATGATTTTCGTGGTTTTGATTCACAAACCTTAACTTATTTTAAAGCCATTTGAATGGAATTGTCAAACAATTCATGTAATGAAATTCCTGCTTCTTTAGCTTGTTGCGGTAAAATGCTTTCTAACGTCATTCCTGGCACCGTATTAATTTCGAGAAAATGTGGTTCTCCGTTTATCAAAATATATTCAGCTCTAGAAAAACCAGACATATTTAAAACTTTATACACTTTTTTAGCAACTGTCTCTACACTATTTTTTTCTTCTAATGAAATTCTAGCTGGCGTTATTTCTTGTGATTTTCCTTCATATTTTGCCTCATAATCAAAGAAATCATTTTCCGAAACAATTTCTGTAATTGGCAACACTTTTATGGCACCTTTATATTCAATAACACCGACAGAAACTTCTGTGCCGTCTAAAAAAGATTCTATTAAAATAGCGGTATCTTCTTTGTAAGCGGTTTCAATTCCTTGCAAAACTTCTTCTTTTGTATAGGCTTTAGAAATGCCGTAGCTAGAACCTGCATTATTGGGTTTTATAAAACAAGGCAGCCCAACTTTGGCAATTATCTGATCTGTATCAATGCTATCTCCTTGATTTAAATAAACAGAAATGGCCGTTTTAATACCGTATTCTTTTACAACACTCAATGTATCTCTTTTGTTAAAAGTCAATGCCATTTGATAAAAAGGTGCAGATGTATGTTTGATGCCTAACAGCTCTAAATAACTTAAAATCATTCCGTTTTCTCCAGGATTTCCGTGAATTGCATTAAAAACACAATCGAAAATGGTATTTGTAATCCCTTTTAGAAACGAAAAATTATTTTTATTGATTTCATATTCTACGTCATCATCATCTAAAGCAACCCACTTTTCTTTTAAAATATGAACTCGAAAAGGATTGTATTTTTCGCGGTCTAAATGGTTAAAAACAACATTTCCACTTTTTAAAGAAATGTTCACTTCGGATGAATATCCGCCCATTATAATAGCAATATTTTTTCTCATCAGTTTTAATTATAGAAACAAATTTATCAAAATATAAATAGAAACAACAACGTTTAGTTTTTATATATTTGTCATCTAACAAAAAACATTTTATGAGTATTTTTAAGTTTCTTAAAAGCAAATCGTTTTTTAAACAAATTGCCATTGCCGTTATAGGTTTTGTGATCTTATTTTTTGGATTAAAATTTTGGTTGAATATTACGACCAATCATGACCAAAAGATACAAGTTCCTTATTTACACAAATTGACAATTAAAGAAGCTGAAGAAAAATTAACAGCGTTAAATTTAGACTTTAAGGTGATTGATAGTGCTAGTTACAATCCTGAATATCCTAAAAAATCTGTGATAGAACAAAGTCCGGAAGCTGGCGACTTTGTGAAAGAAAAACGTAAAATTTACTTAACGCTAAATCCTTCTAAATATAGAGATATTACGATTCCTGATTTAAACGGTCGTACAAAAAGACAAGCGATTTCTGAATTACAAGCCATTGGTTTTATAGTAGGCACTGAATTTACCTATGTAAAAGATATCGGAAAAGATGTGGTTAGAGGCTTAAGACACAAAGATAAAATTTTAAACCCTAATGACCAATTGCCCAAAAACTCTATCATAGATTTGGTTTTAGGTGATGGAAATGGAAATTAGTATTCAGTACTCAGTATTCAGTATTTAGTATTCAGTATTCAAAAAATAACTTAACTTAAACGATTTGCAAGAAAACGATTCTCGAGATTTAGAAAATGATGATTTGTATGAACATTACAGATTTACAGCAAATGTTGGTCAAGAACCTCTGCGTGTTGATAAATTTTTGATGAATTTCATAGAAAATGCTACCAGAAATAAGATACAACAAGCTGCGAAAGCTGGAAATATTTTTGTAAATGATCTTGTTGTAAAATCGAATTATAAAGTAAAACCTAAGGATGTTGTAAAAGTAGTTTTAGCGTATCCGCCAGCAGAAAACTTATTGGTTGCCGAGGCTATTCCTTTAGATATTGTTTTTGAAGATGATACTGTAATTGTAGTGAATAAACCTGCCGGAATGGTGGTGCATCCTGGTCACGGAAATTATTCTGGAACCTTAGTAAATGGCTTAATTCATCATATAGAAAATTTACCTACGAATTCTAATGAGCGCCCTGGTTTGGTGCATCGAATTGATAAAGACACGAGCGGATTGTTAGTGGTTGCTAAAACCGAATTTGCTATGGCACATTTATCAAAACAATTTTTTGACAGAACCACAGAACGGTTCTACTATGCCTTAGTTTGGGGAAATGTTGAAGAGGATGAAGGCCGCATTGAAGGAAATATAGGTCGAAGTTTAAAAAATCGTTTGCAAATGGCTGTCTTTCCTGATGCCGATTTCGGAAAACATGCCGTAACGCATTATAAGGTTTTAGAGCGCTTAACTTATGTAACTTTGGTTCAATGCAAGTTAGAAACAGGGAGAACGCATCAAATAAGAGCCCATTTTAAACATATTGGTCATACCCTTTTTAATGACGAACGTTATGGAGGTGATGACATTTTAAAAGGAACAACCTTTACAAAATACAAACAATTTGTTCACAATTGCTTTAAAGTGCTTCCAAGACAAGCTTTGCATGCAAAAACTCTCGGTTTTACGCATCCTAAAACTGGAGAATTTATGCAGTTTAATTCAGAAGTTCCTCAAGATATTACAGATTGTTTAGAAAAATGGAGAACGTATAGTGAAAATTCTAAAGAAGAATTTTAATCAACAAAAGTTTATCGAATACTTCTTTGACTTTTTTATTGTAGATTTTGAGAAGCCCTTAAACCGGTTTTATTATGCTGTACTTGTCATTTATTTGAATTTCGCCTACTACTAATATTTCTTTTTTTAGTTACCCTTGTCAATCTTTGCAAAAATTTCAAATTTGTTCTCTTGTGCGTTTTCAAGTTTTATAAAAACACTTTTGTCTATCGCGTTTTTATGAATAAAAAGACATGACTTATACATATTTTACAGCAGTTTTTAAGCTTGCATGTTTACAATAGTTCTTCCTTTTAATTGTCCAATCAGCATTAAATCAATCTTTTCGGTTAATTCATTTAAAGATATTTCTGTGCACGTATTCTCTAATTTTTCTAGCTTCCAGTCTTTAGATAATTTATGCCATAAAAATTCTCGATGCGACATTGGGTAATTTTGCGAATCAATACCGATAAGACTTATTCCTCTTAAAATAAAGGGAAATACGGTTAAATTAAGTTTTGGTGAAGCAACATTACCGCAACAAGTAATCACACCCATCGGATTTGTAGATTTTATAATATTCTCTAAAATAACACCTCCAACAGTATCTATACCGCCAGCAAATACGGGTTTTAAAAGTGGTTTTGGAGCTAAGGATTCAAAATCGTTCCGCATGATAATCGTGTCTGTCCCGAGATTTTTTAAATATTCCCGCCCTGATTCTTTGCCCGTAATTCCAGCAACTTGATAGCCTAGCTTTTTTAAAATAGAAATGCTTAAAGCGCCTACTCCACCTGTAGCGCCAGAAACAATAACCTCTCCGTCTGCTGGTTTTACAGTTTCTGTGAGTTTTAATACCGACATCGCGGCAGTAAAACCTGCCGTTCCTATAATCATCGCCTCTTTCATGGAAAGAGTTTCGGGCAACCTTACCGCCCAATTTTCAGGCACGCTAATAAACTGACCAAATCCTCCGTCTGTATTCATTCCCAAATCATAACTGGTAACGATTACTTTATCCTGAGCCTTAAATTTATTCGATTTTGAAGTTACCACGGTTCCAACCGCATCAATGCCTGGCGTATGCGGATAATTTCTAGTAACCCCTTTATTACCACTTGCAGATAGCGCATCCTTATAATTTAGAGAGGAATAATGCACTTTTATCAACAAATCTCCTTCTGGCAAATCACTTATGAATCTTGATTTTATCCCCCTAGTAAAAATACCTTCCTTTTCTTCTACTACTAATGCTTTAAACGTTTCCTTCTTCATAACTAATTTTATCTTTTTTAAATCTGAACCTTGTTTTTATTTTATGCATACAAATGCCTTAAAAATAGACTCTTTTTTAGAGGTTATTTTGCTTTTGAGCGAAGTTAGGATAAATTAAGTTTAGAAACAAACGATAGAAAAAATCCATTTTAACAACAGCCCGAATTGGGTTTGCAAGCAGTTAATGTGCCTTTTTCAGAAATACGAACTCTTGGCTTTTCTTCAGGAATTCCGCAAGCTTCTTTTGCCAAACAAGCAGTTAATTTTGAAACTAATAAGAAGTTTTTTCCGTCAAAATCTAAATTGTATTTACCAATAGTTTCTTTACCTTGGTATTCTACTTCAATCTCTAAATCATCAAATTTGAATATCTTCTCTGAAAGTTCGATGATGTGTAATAATTTTTCAGGATGTAATCTATGGTCGTAATCTTCTTCTTCCCAAAGCTGAAAATTAATTACGACTTCGCTTCGAATCTTACCGCCACAATCGATAAAATCTTTGATAACTTTCCCGACTTCTGTAACATGAAAGTGAGGAGCAACTAATTCACCATTTGGTAATTGAAAACCTATTTTTTCTAGATGCTGTAAATGATTTTTTATTTCTGATAATTTCATACGTTTTATTTATTGCAATATTACGATTAAATAACATAATAACCCTTTATTATTTATTTTTATAATAGCATTATCAGATTTTACTGCCTAAATATTTTGACAAAACTAAAGCGAAATTGTATTTTTATAGCCTAATATTGTAATTCAAAAAAAATGAAAATCATTATATCCCCAGCAAAATCCTTAGACTTTGAAAGCAGTGTGCCCACAAGTTTACACACTCAGCCACGCTTTTTGGATAAATCTGCAACACTTAATAAAAAACTAAAGTCGCTATCTAAAAGTAAGCTATCAAATTTAATGAAAATTTCTGATGATTTGGCTTCTTTAAATTATGAGCGCAATCAAACTTGGCAAACACCTTTTACAAAAGAAAACGCCAAACAAGCTATTTATGCTTTTACAGGTGCCGTTTTTCAAGGGATTGATGTTAATTCTTTATCCGAAGAAAAAATACCATTATTGCAAGAAAATTTAAGAATTTTATCGGGTCTATATGGTTTGCTAAAACCTTTAGATTTAATTCAGCCATACCGTTTAGAAATGGGAACACGTTTAAAAGTGGGTAAAAAAGATAACTTATACAAATTTTGGGATGATGCTGTTGCCAAAGCTTTAAATGATGAATTAGCAGATGACGAATTGTTAGTGAATTTAGCAAGCACGGAATATTTTAAAGTGATTCCAAAAAAAGTTTTAAAGGTTGATATGATTACACCCGTTTTTAAAGATTTTAAAAACGGAGAATATAAAACAATTATGACCTACGCTAAAATGGCACGTGGTTATATGGTTCGTTACATAATTGATAACAACGTAAAAACAATCGAAGATTTAAAAGGCTTTAATATAGAGAAATATCGTTTTTCTGAAGAATTATCTAAAGGAAACGAATTGGTTTTTACAAGGTGATTAAGAGTTGCTAGTCGCAGTTAGCAGTATTCAGTTTCTCACTGTTAACTGCTACTGCTTTCTGAATACTAAATTTAACAATCTACAATTCTAACAGTTACCGCCAAACCACCCTCTGAAGTTTCTTTATAATTCTTATTCATGTCTTTGGCAGTTTCCCACATGGTATCAATTACTTCATCTAAATGCACCAAACATTCTTTTGGATTAGTCTCTAAAGCTATTTCTGCTGCATGAATTGCTTTTATGGCCCCCATAGAATTACGTTCTATACAAGGCACTTGCACCAACCCACCGATAGGATCGCAGGTTAATCCTAAATGATGTTCCATGGCTATTTCTGCGGCCGACAAAACTTGTGCTGCCGTTCCTCCTAACAATTCTGTTAACGCCCCTGCAGCCATTGCCGATGAAACACCAATTTCTGCCTGACAACCACCCATTGCTGCCGATATCGTTGCGTTTTTCTTAAAAATACTACCAATTTCGCCCGCAACTAATAAGAATTTTTTAATTTGATTAAAATCAGCTTCATGATTTTCTATGACCAAATAATACATTAAAACTGCAGGAATTACCCCAGCACTTCCGTTTGTTGGTGCAGTAACAACGCGTCCTAAGGCGGCATTTACCTCATTTACAGAAAGCGCAAAACAACTTACCCATTTTAAAATTTCTCTAAATTTTACTTCTGTGCTTCTAATAGCCGTAATCCATTCTTTCGGATTTTTATAACTCGTATCTTTTATTAATTTTTGATGTGTATCAAAAGCACGCCTTTTTACATTTAATCCTCCAGGCAATCTACCCTCTGTATGGCAACCAATGTACATACTCTCTAACATTGTATCCCAAATTCGATGCAATTCAAAATCAATTTCATCGCCAGATCTTAACTCCAATTCATTTTTTAATACAATCTCTGAAATTGGTAGATTTTCTTTTTCACAATATCCTTCTAGTTGAATTGCTCTATTAATAGGATACGGAAAGTTTTTTTTATTAATTTCTATTTCCTCTTCTAAATTATCATCTTCTTGAACAATAAAACCTCCTCCTATAGAAAAATAGGTTTCAGTTGATATTTCTTCCTCTTTGGAAAAACCTTTAAAGGTAATTCCGTTTGCATGAAATGGTAAAAACTCACGATTAAAAACAATAGCACTTTTTAAGAAATTTATTTTTTTACCGCCTTTAAAATACAATTCTTCTTGCGTATTTATTCTGTCTATAATGATAAAAAGATCTTCAATCGGAATATATTCCGGATCGGCTTCACTTAAACCTAATAAAATGGCAACATCTGTAGCGTGTCCTTTTCCTGTTAAAGACAACGAACCGTATAAATGCACCTCTACTCGATCTAGAGCCTCTAACAGATTGGTGTCTCTTAATTTCTGAACCCACGCTATGGCAGCTCTCCAAGGACCCAATGTGTGCGAGCTTGATGGACCTACACCAATCTTCAACATATCAAAAACACTAATAAATTGCGACATTCTTAATTTTTAAAAGATAAACCGCGTAAAAGTAAAAAATCCAACGCAATGAGTTGGATTTTTTTATGAAAATTAAAAAGTTCTATTTTAACTATAAATAGATTCTTTTCCAAATTCAACAGCTAACATATAATATACAACCGCTCTGTACTTACTTCTTTCAGATTTCCCTATGGCTTCAATTACTTTTGCAATTGCTGTATCTAAAGCGTCAGTATCTGGTAAACCTAATTTTTTTATTAGAAAATTATTTTTTACGGTTGCTAACTCTTTCGCATCAGAACCAGAAACAGTTTCTGCGTCTCTTTTATAGATTGATGGTCCTAAGCCTTTTGTAACCGCTTTTAATAAATTTAAATCGTATGATAGGCCTTTGTCGTCCATAAATTTAGAATACTGTGCTACTTTTTCGTCAAATTTACTCATGATTTTGTGTTTAATAGATTATTTAATGTTTTGATTCTTAAAGAACAAGTCAAATATAAGGAAATTAAAATAGTTTTTATATTTGATACAGTTCTACTTTTAAGACACCATTTATGTCAATATGTCACATCAATTTTATTAAAAAAAATTAAAACTGACATTTTCCTATCAAAAACTCGTTGGCATACAGTTTGACTAAAAGAAATTGTAAATTGAAAACGAATTTTTAATAAAAATAAATATTATGAGTAAAATTATAGGAATAGATTTAGGAACAACGAATTCGTGTGTTTCCGTAATGGAAGGAAATGAGCCCGTTGTTATCCCAAATGCCGAAGGAAAAAGAACAACTCCCTCAATTGTTGCCTTTGTAGAAGGAGGAGAACGTAAAATTGGTGATCCTGCAAAAAGACAAGCTGTTACAAACCCAACAAACACTGTTTCTTCTATCAAACGTTTTATGGGAAACAAATTCTCTGAATCTTCTAACGAAATTAAAAGAGTTCCTTATAAGGTAGTAAAAGGAGATAATGATACACCAAGAGTAGATATTGATGGTCGTTTATATACACCTCAAGAAATTTCTGCAATGGTATTACAGAAAATGAAAAAAACAGCTGAAGATTATTTAGGGGCTGATGTTTCTGAAGCTGTAATTACTGTACCTGCGTATTTTAACGATGCACAAAGACAAGCAACCAAAGAAGCTGGTGAAATTGCAGGTTTAAAAGTAAGAAGAATTATAAACGAACCAACAGCTGCTGCTTTAGCATATGGTTTAGACAAATCTAACGATGATAAAAAAATTGTTGTTTTTGATTTTGGTGGTGGAACACATGATGTTTCTATCTTAGAATTAGGAGACGGAGTTTTTGAAGTATTAGCGACTGACGGTGATACACATTTAGGTGGTGATGATGTGGATGCAAAAATTATTGACTGGTTAGCTGATGAATTTAAAGCGGATGAAAACATGGATTTAACAACAGATCCAATGGCTTTACAACGTTTAAAAGAAGCTGCTGAAAAAGCGAAGATTGAATTATCTTCTTCTGCATCTACTGAAATTAACTTGCCATATATTACGGCTACTGCTTCTGGACCAAAACACTTGGTAAGAACATTGTCTAGATCTAAATTTGAGCAATTAATTGATGATTTAGTAAAAAGAACTATTGAGCCTTGTGAAACTGCTTTAAGAAATGCAGATTTATCTAAGTCTGATATTGATGAGATCGTTTTAGTTGGTGGTTCTACAAGAATCCCTGCTGTTCAAGAAGCGGTTGAAAAATTCTTTGGAAAAGCGCCAAGTAAAGGAGTAAACCCTGATGAAGTTGTTGCCTTAGGAGCTGCAATTCAAGGTGGTGTTTTATCGGGTGATGTAAAAGATGTATTGTTGTTAGACGTGACACCTTTATCCTTAGGTATTGAAACAATGGGAAATGTTTTCACGAAATTAATTGATGCAAACACAACAATCCCTACTAAAAAATCGCAAGTATTTTCTACAGCAGTAGACAATCAACCTTCTGTAGAAATTCACGTTTTACAAGGTGAAAGAGCCATGGCTGCTGATAATAACACTATAGGACGTTTCCATTTAGATGGATTACCACCAGCACAAAGGGGCGTACCACAAGTTGAAGTAACGTTTGATATTGATGCCAATGGTATTATTAAAGTATCTGCGTTAGATAAAGGCACAAACAAATCTCATGAAATTAGAATTGAAGCTTCTTCTGGATTATCTGAAGAAGAAATCAAAAAAATGAGAGCAGAAGCAGAAGCAAATGCAGATGCCGATAAAGTTGCAAAAGAAACTGCAGAGAAAATTAACGGTGCAGACTCCATGATTTTTCAAACAGAAAAGCAATTGAAAGAGTTTGGTGAAAAATTATCTGCGGATAAAAAAGAACCAATTGAAGCGGCTTTAGTAGCATTAAAAGCGGCACATGAATCGAAAGATTTAGCACAAATTGATGCTGCCATGGAAAAAATCAACGAAGCTTGGAAAGTTGCCTCTGAAGAGATGTATGCAGCGCAAGGTGGAGCTGAAGGAGCGCCTGGAGCAGAACAACAAGGTCAACCAAAATCGTCTAACAACGAACAAGGAGACAATGTTGAAGATGTAGATTTCGAAGAAGTGAAATAAGTGAAATAGTATTTTGTTTTTCACAAAATACGTAATTGAACTTGTCCCATTTTTTTGCGGGATCTCAAAATAGATATTTCTAAATAAACGGATCTCAAAATAGATATTTCTAAATAAACGGATCTCAAAATAGATATTTCTAAATAAGCAGATCTCAAAATAGATATTTCTAAATAACCGGATCTCAAAACAGTTATCTCTAAATAACCGGATCTCAAAATAGATATTTCTAAATAACCGGATCTCAAAATAGTTATTTCTAAATAATTTTAGAATCTAAAAACGCAATCATTAATTTGATTGCGTTTTTTATTACAATATATTTGTACATTACGAAACTCACATGAAAAAAATAATAGTACTTACAATTTTAATTGGCATTATTTCTTGTGCTAAAACAAATTATTCACCGTTTAAAATTGGTGTAATTGCAGATTGCCAATACTGTAATTGTGATGTTAAATGGAACCGCTATTATAAAAAAGCACCACAAAGATTAAAAGAAGCCGTTACCACTTTAAATAAGGATTCTTTAACTTATACAATTCATTTGGGTGATTTTATCGATAGAAATATTAGGAGCTTAGATAGTGTTTTACCAACTTGGAATGCTTTAAACGCTAAAACATATCATGTTTTGGGCAACCATGATTTTGATGTGGGTGCAACCAATAAACTACGAATGCTCAATAAATTAAATTTAAAAAACAGATACTACAGCTTTGTAGAAAAAGATTGGCGTTTCATTGTTTTAGACGGAAACGATTTGAGTTTTTATGGCACCACAACTAAAAAGAAGGAACAACAAACAGATTCTCTTTTCAATTTATTAGAAGGTAAAGATTTACCCTATTTAAAAAAATATAATGGAGCTCTAAGTACAGATCAATTAAACTGGATTCGCAAAGAATTGGATGAAGCTGTTAGTAAAAAACAAAAAGTGGGCTTTTATTGTCACTTTCCTATTTTCCCTGTAGATCAACATAATATTTGGAATAGAGAGCAGTTTTTATCACTTATAAAACCCTATAAAAATGTCAAGGTATTTTTTAATGGTCATAACCATGCAGGAGCCTATCAATTTGTTGATAATGTGCATTATTTAACTTTTAAAGGAATGGTAGATACAGAAAACACCTCTGCTTTTGCCAAAGTAAAATTTGATAAAGACACGATTTTTATTGAAGGATATCAGCGCGAACCTTCTAGAAAATTAGTCATTAAATAAAACAGTTTTTTGAAAACCTACAATCAAAATAATTTTTTTAAACATACTTTTTGCGAGTTTCAACAAGCTGATCATTTCACATTCCCAGAAAACCCCCACTATAAAAGTAAATCTGAAAGCAGCTATTTTTACACGGATGAAGGCGTATATAGAAAATCGAATCATTGGGGAAGAGTTGCTAATTGCAGATGGAAAATTATTGCAAATGAGCATTACAAAAACCAGCAAATAGTAATTGGTTTTGCAAAATGGACGCATTTTTATCCGATGAATTCTTCAGAAAAAATCTTTTATATTGATGTGGATTTTAAATCAAAGACGGCTAAACTTCAACCTAAAATAAATAATCCATCTCAGTATTTATTTACTTTCTCTGAAGCCCAAAAAAGAACCCAACAAATACAACATCTATTTAAAGATGATAAATGGGCTAAACATTACGATTTAGAAATTACAGAATTACGTTTTCAGATTATTTCTGATTTTATCAAATTCAATAAAACACTTCAAGAAATAAAGAGAAATTTTCATTAATACCTTTTTTAATTGATCTTTATAAAAGCATAGAACAAATCAATTTTAGGTAAATTTGCAGTGCTAAAATTAGAACAACATAACCGTCTAATCAATCAAAAAAAATGAACATTCCACAAACAAGTTTTCCTCGAGTTGTCATTATTGGTGGTGGTTTTGCTGGTTTAGCAGCCGCAAAAGGTCTAGAAAAACAAGAACTACAAGTTGTTTTAGTAGATAAACACAACTATCACACGTTTCAACCGCTTTTGTATCAAGTAGCAACTGGTGGTTTAGAGCCAGATTCTATCGCTTTTCCTTTAAGAAAATTATTGAACGATGTAGAGAATTTCTATTTTAGATTGACGGAAGTTGTTAAAATTCATCCGGACAAAAACACCATTGAAACCACTATTGGATTTTTAGAATATGATGAATTGATTATTGCTAGTGGATCAACTACAAACTTTTTTGGCAATACCAATATCGAAAAATTTGCCATGGAAATGAAATCCATTCCGCAATCTTTAAACATTAGAAGTTTAATTATAGAAAATTTCGAAGAGGCTTTATTGACTTCCAACATCGAAGAAAGAAATGCGTTGATGAATTTTATCATTGTCGGTGGAGGGCCAACTGGAGTTGAATTAGCAGGCGCTTTAGCCGAAATGAAAAAAGGAATTTTACCAAAAGATTATCCTGATTTAGATATCAGGCAAATGCAAATTAACCTTATTCAAAGTTCTGAATGTCTGTTAAAAGGAATGAGCGAAGAAGCCTCTGAAAAAGCAGAAGATTTTTTAATTAGTTTAGGCGTCAATGTTTGGAAAAATTTGCGTGTTTTAAATTATGACGGAAAACTGGTTACTACAAATGGTATTGATCATTTTAGAGCTGAGACGGTTATTTGGGCAGCTGGTGTTCAAGGGGAAACGATAGCTGGCTTAGAAGCCAATTGTATTATTGAACGTGCGGAAAGATTCAAAGTAAATGAATTTAGTCAAGTTGCAAATTATAAAAATATTTATGCCATTGGGGATGTGGCTTCTATGGCTTCAGATAAATATCCTAAAGGACACCCAATGATGGCGCAACCTGCCATTCAACAAGGAAAATTACTTGCTCAAAATATTCTTGCCAAACTAAGTAACAAAATACAAACTCCATTCGTTTACAATGACAAAGGGTCGATGGCTACCATTGGACGAAATAAAGCCGTAGTGGATTTAAATAAGTGGAAGTTTCAAGGAGTTTTTGCTTGGTTTGTATGGATGTTTGTACATTTATTTTCATTGATTGGTTTTAGAAATAAATCCATCGTTTTTCTGAATTGGGTATATAATTATATTCGTTTCGATAGAGAAACCAGATTGATTATCCGACCTTTTAAAAGAAAAAAATAGTTTAGATGTATGGGTTCTAGAATGATAAAATGCCCGAAATGCGGAGTTTTTAATACCAACCGAGACTATTGCAAAAACTGTAACACACTCATTTCTAATGATAAAAAAAGAGAATTAAAAGTAGCTGCTCTAAAACAACAACATATTGATGAAGCGGTTTATAGTTTAGAAAACCCGGGATTAGCAAAACGTTTAAAACAGCACTCCAACCTGCTGTATAGAATAGTAGGTTGGATTTTGTATTCTGTAGTATCGGTGGTCAGTATCATAGGAGCTGGCTTAGCTTGGATGATTGCAATGGTGGCTGCTGGTTAATATGCATAAAAAACTCACTTATTTCTTTGTATGCTGCTTACTTATAGGCACAACGATCTATTTTTTACAATTCTTTAACGTCTCCTTACCTCCTATTATCAATAATTATTTAAATGATTTTTTAATTATTCCGATTGTTCTTTATACCAGTTTAGTTGTTTTAAGATGGTCTCGAAACGATGGAAAATTCTTTCTTAAAATTCCTATTATTCTCTATGTATGCTTTTTGTATAGCATGCTATTTGAGTACTTTTTGCCAAAATATGTAGCAAGATATACCAAGGATTTTATGGATATTGTTTTATATTTTGCAAGCGGAATTTTTTTCTACTATTTACAAAAACGATCCTAAATGAAAACTTCTGTAATTGCAAAAGAAAACATAGCCAGATTAAATACTGCCATCAACTATATCGAGGAGCATTTATCAGAAAATCTGTCGCTAAAAATCATTGCTGAAAAAGCACATTTTTCACCTTTTCATTTTCATAGAATGTTTACATTAATTGTTGGCGAAACGTTACATACTTTTATCAACAGAAAAAGAATCGAGAAAGCTGCCTCTTTTTTGTTGTATCGAAAAGAAAAAAGCAGCACAACAATTGCAGAAGAAATAGGTTTCAGTGATGTATCTTCTTTCTCTAAATCTTTCAAAAAATTCTACGGAATTTCTCCGCATCAATTTAAAGAGGAGAGTCCGAAGAAATTTAGTCAAATCCTTGCAATAAAAAGCAAGAACGGAAAAGTCAACATTACTTTTGAACAATATATTTGCAATATAAACAATGCGCTAAATTGGTTAAAAATGAGAACAAACACATCAATAAAACAAATTGAAAAAATAGAATTGGCTTACATTTCTCATCAAGGAAAAATAGAAGCAATTGCCGAAGTATATGACCGACTAGTACAATGGGCAGCTTCTAAAGGATTGATGAACGATGCAACAAAAATGGTTACGATATATCACGATAGTCCTAAAATTACGGATCCTAATAATTTACGGATGAGTGCTTGCATTTGGCTAAACAATGCCATAAAAGTAGATAGTGAAGTAAATTTAAGAACTATAAAAGCTACAAAATGTATTGTGTCAAGATTAGAAATTACTCCGCACGAATTTCAGCAAGCATGGGAATCTAGTTTTGCTTGGATGGTTGAAAACGGATATAAAAAAGCCACTACAGATCCTTTTGAAATATACCATAACAATGCTGCCGAACATCCAGAGAATAAATTTATTGTAGATTTATGTATTCCGGTTTTATAATATCCATAGAATTTATGAAACCAACCTAAAACAACTCCTTAAATTGTCTAAAATCTTAAAAACAACAATTGAGACTATAAAAATTACAACTCAGTAATTCTTGTTTCTAAACCTCATTTAAGGAATACATCTTTACAGCATCAAACTTAAAGATGATGAAAATACTATTTTTATTCCTTTGTATTGTAATGCAATTTCAAAGCAATGCACAAACCACTATTTCGGGTACTGTAACCGATTCAAAAAAACACCCTATTTTTGGCGCAAATGTTTATTTAGATGGCACTTATGATGGTGTATCCACAAATGAACAAGGACATTTTTTATTTAAAACGGAAGAACAAGGAACACAAACTTTAGTCATTTCCTTTATCTCTTTTGAAACTTACATTCTCACTGCTGAAGTTTCATCACTCAAAAACTTGCAAATAAAGTTGCGCGATGATGTTAATTCATTGGACGCCGTTGTGATGAATGCAGGGATGTTTGAAGCCGGTGAAAAAGGAAAAGTAACTGTGTTAAAACCTTTAGATATTGTTACGACTGCAAGTGCCTTGGGCGATTTTTTAGGGGCTTTACAAACATTACCAGGAACCTCTGCTGTAGATGAAGATGGACGATTATTTGTGAGAGGCGGCGAAGCGGAAGAAACCCAAATTTTTATTGACGGAATTCGTGTATTTACGCCCTACACACCAAGTGCCAATAACTTGCCTGTGCGTGGTCGTTATTCGCCTTTTTTATTTTCAGGAATTTCATTTTCTACAGGCGGATATTCCGCAGAATATGGCCAAGCATTGTCTAGTGTATTGTTATTAAATACGATTGATAAACCCGACCAAGAGAAAACTGATCTATCTTTTATGTCCGTTGGATTAGGACTTGGAAGTACTCAAATTTGGGATAAAAATTCGTTAAGCGTGAACGCTTCTTACACCAATTTAGCGCCCTATCAATTTGCTTTGCCCGACAGAAATAAATGGATAAAACCTGTAGAAGCGATCAGCGGGGAAACCGTTTACAGACATACTTTCAAAGACGATTCTATGCTTAAAGTTTACGGTGCCTTTAGCGCTACAAACTTCGATTTAATTCAAGAGGATATTAATTTTGACGAAGGTGTTCGGTTTAGATTAAAAAACAGCAACTTATACATCAACACTTCTTATAAAAATAAGTTTGGCAACAATTGGCGTTTTGAAACAGGATTAAGTTTTACAAACGATCAAACCGAAATGAAGGTCATCGATGATAAAATAAACAACCATGAAAACTCCGCACATTTTAAACTCAAACTTAAAAAGAATTTTTCAAATCGATTTAAAATCAGCTTGGGCTCTGAATATTTTATGACCCATTTTAACGAGGACTATCAACCTTTGTTAGAGAACAGTTTTCACTATGGTTTCCAAAATAATTTGTTAGCTGCTTTTGTAGAAACCGATATTTTTTTCTCAAAATATCTTGCAGCAAAAATAGGCGTTCGAGCAGAAAACTCTGAATTATTAAATGAATTTACACTATCACCTAGAGCCTCTATAGCTTATAAATTGGGCAAAAAGTCGCAATTTTCATTAGCCTATGGACAGTTTTATCAAAATCCGAAAAACGACTTCTTAAAATTTAGTGAAGATTTTAAAGCTGAAAACACCTCGCATGTAATTGCTAACTTTCAAAGCACCAAACAAAATCAAATATTTAGATTGGAAGCGTATTATAAAGACTATAAAAGTTTGGTGAAGTTTGATACGGAAATGGCAAATTTCAATTCGAATTTCAACAATAACGGAACTGGTTTTGCAAAAGGAATTGATCTATTTTGGAGACAAAATGGCAAAATTAAAAACACCGATTATTGGGTTTCTTATTCCTATTTAGACACCAAACGAGATTACAGAAATCACCCTATTGCTGCACGTCCAAATTTTGCCTCTCAACACAATTTGTCGATTGTTGCCAAACATTGGATTGTAGATTTAAAAAGTCAAGTTGGTTTTAGCTACAATTTTGCCTCGGGTAGAACCTTTACAAATCCTAACGAACCTGGTTTTTTAAATAACCAAACTAAAAACTTTAATTCTTTAAGTTTAAATTGGGCATATTTAATAGATCAACAAAAAATACTATATCTGTCTGCCTCCAATGTTTTAGGAACTCAAAATGTATTTGGTTACAACTATAAAAATACCCAGAATTCATTCGGAAATTTCGACAGACAAGCCATCTTGCCCAACGTAAATAGTTTCTTTTTTGTTGGTTTTTTCTGGACAATTAGTGATGATAATAAAAGCAATCAATTAGACAATTTATAATTTTTTTTAAAACAATTTCTTGCTTTACATTATATATTATTTTTGCAAGAAACGAGACCGGAAAGAACAATGCACGCAAACTTGGCACTTCGACCTAAGGAGAAGTCGCAAAAAATAACACATAATTAAGATACTTTATAGGATTTCTTCTAAAGTAGAAATGACAAAATTGGGCGAAAAAAGTTCATACTTAAACCAACAAATCGCAAAAAACACAATTCAGAATCAAAAAATTACAATTCGGTATGTTTCTTGTTTTATTCTATTAAAAACATCAGATATTTGAACCATCAATAACAAATAAAACCATATTTATGAAAAATTTAGTACTAACCATCATCTTCATTTTAACGGGATTTTTTTCTATCCAAGCCCAAGAAGAAACGTTTACTTTAACCGTACATATTTCAGGCTTAAATTCTAACAAAGGAAACTTAATGGTAGGCGTATACAAAAGTTCAGAGAGTTTTTTAAAGAACACATTTCAAGGTGTTACTGTTCCGATCAGTGACAAAAAATCAGTGGCAACTTTTAAAAATTTACCAAAGGGAGAATATGCAGTTTCTTTTGTACACGATGAAAATGAAAATAAAAAAATGGATACCAACTTTATAGGAATTCCGAAAGAAGACTATGGATGCTCCAATAATGCAACCGGTTTTATGGGACCTCCAAAATACGAAGATGCTAAATTTCAATTAGAAGCAAATAAAACCATCGATATTAAAATATAAATTAAGTCTACTCTATTTAAACACCCATCAATATAAAACTTATCTATCATGAAAAAATTATTTTTCTTCATAGTGCTATCTATCACCCTAAATATAGCTGCTCAAACTCCTTATCAAAAAGGAATGCAAAAAGCTTTTTTTCTTTGGGAACAAGGAAAAATGACAGAGGCTTCTCAAATTTTCGAGAGAATTTCTAAAGTAGAAACCAAAAACTGGTTACCTTCTTACTATGTTGCTCAAATTGAAATTATAGGGAGTTTTGGTTTAAAGGATGAGGTAAAATTAACTGCAAAATTAACCAAAGCACAAGAGTTTTTAGATCTTGCCAAATCAAATTCAGAGAATAACCCAGAAATAATCATTGCTCAAGCATTGTTGAATACGGCGTATATTGCTTTTGACGGACAGAAATATGGAATGTCTTTATCAGGAAAAAACAGTCAATTATATAACAAAGCGTTAGCAATTGCCCCCAACAATCCGCGTGTAATTTTAGGATATGCAGAATGGAACATGGGTGCTGCAAAATTCTTCGGAAAATCTACAAAACCTTATTGTAATGAAATTAAAAAAGCGATTAAATTAGGAAGACAAGAAAAACTTGAAGAAGAATTTTATCCTAAGTTCATGTTTTCTAGAGCAGAAGATGTTTTAAAAGGATGTGAGGAATAGTATTCGGTTTTCAGTAGCAGTGCGCAGTAGCAGTATTCAGTAGCAGTGCGCAGTAGCAGTATTCAGTAGCAGTGTGCAGTAGCAGTATTCAGTAGCAGTGTGCAGTAGCAGTATTCAGTAGCAGTGTGCAGTAGCAGTTTGCAGTAGCAGTGTGCAGTAGCAGTTTGCAGTAGCAGTTTGCAGTAGCAGTATTCAATAGCAGTATTCAGTAGCAGTTTGCAGTAGCAGTGTGCAGTAGCAGTATTCAGTAGCAGTATTCAATAGCAATGTGCAGTAGCAGTGTGCAGTAGCAGTGTGTAGCAGTGGCTTCTAGTCAAGGGCTAACTGAGAACTGCTAATGCCAACTGAAAACTGAATACTGCCAAATGCCAAATGCCAACTTATTTCAATATTTTATCAATCAAATCTTGTTTTGCTTTTTCATCATCACCAAACAACCAACGCAAAGTATTGTCTTCCCAGATTTGGTCGTACTGTTTTTGGTTGATGATATTTCTTTCTCTTGCTAAATCTAAAATTTTTCCAGGATACGAAGACTGCTGATCACTCTCCATTTCTCCTAAAGGATACGGATCATCTAACCCCATTAAAACTTGATTAGAACTTTGCCGATCAATCATCAATTTTAAAGAATCTGTGTCATGCACCAAGGTGTCAAAAAAGATATTTGGATGACCAACTGCTTTTCTAGGATGATACTTGCCCTCAAACAAATCTGGTCTGCCATCAAAACCTTGAATTCTTCTTCCTAAATTCATTTGCGCTAATTGTCCTCCATGGGCAAAACATGTTCTGATATTTGGAAAACGCTCTTGCATTCCGTTTAAAGTATAAAAGTGATAGGCATCACCACATTGCGCCAACATCCAAATTAAGTGAAAACGCCAGTTGGTATTTTCTAATTTGATCATTTTATCACCATCATATGGATGGATTTCAATAGCCAATTTGTACTTATCTGCCAGCTCAAAAATCCGATCATTTTCTTCATCAAAAACACAACGCCATTGCCCAATAGAATCCATAAAATGCGTGGGTAAGCACAAAACTTTTAAACCCAATTCCTCCACACAACGCTCCATTTCATATAATGCGCCATAAATAAAACCAGGATGCACCACAAACCCGCAGGTAAATTTATCTGGATGGTTTTTTTGCACCTTCGCATTAAAATCATTCTGAAAACGCAATGCTTTTTTCATTTCTTCCAAACGCAATCCGTTACCGTATAATTGAGAAAGATTTAAAACAACAGCATGATCTATCTTGTTTTTTTCCATCCATACTAATTTCTCGTCCAAGAAAAAACTAGAATCTGTTACAGGACGCTTCCATCCTTTTTGCAACATGTGTTTACGTTCATCATCTACCCAAAAAATTTCCTTTTCCTTCATAAAATCAGGAATTTCTTCTGGATAAGGCAATAAATGTGAATGTCCGTTGATGCGCAGTTTTCGTCTCATTTAATTGATTTTATTAGGTGGTTGCATTACATATCCGCAATGATCACAAGTACATTTTTTGGTGTCTGAATAATAGTTATCGAAAATTACAGGCATATCAGTTTCAATATTTTCTAAAGCAAATTCTTCTCTATATAATAGATCTCCACAATTTTCACAATACCATTCTAAAGCATCTAACATTCCTTCAGAACGCGGATACTCAATTACTAAACCCACTGTATTTTCTTTTCTTTGTGGCGAATGTGGCACTTTTCCTGGTAATAAATAAATATCACCTTCATTGATTTCTACATCCATCATTTTACCTTTCTCATCAATAATTTTCAGAATCATATCTCCTTCCACTTGATAGAAAAACTCAGGCGTTTCATTATAATGATAATCTTTCCGGTTATTGGGTCCGCCAACAACCATCACAATAAATTCTCCGTTTTCCCAAACCTGTTTGTTGCCCACCGGTGGTTTTAATAAATGACGATGTTCATCAATCCATTTTTTAAAATTTAAAGGTTGTACTAATTTACTCATATTAAAATCCCTTCCTAGCCTTCCCAGAGGGAAGGAACTCCAAACTGGGTAAAATTTGGAATATTTATTAATAATTTTAATTTATCCTACTAATATAATACTTTTAACGTCTAAAGCTTCCTCTCTTTTAGAGGATTGAAAAGGGCCTCTATAGTGACTTTGTTCTACCACCATCCACAGGAACATTTATTCCGTTAATAAAACTTGCTTTTTCACTTGCTAAAAAAACAATAGCATTTGCAATTTCTTCGGGTTTTGCAAATCGTTTTGCAGGTGAAGCATTTTTCATATTCTGAGAAACCTCTTCAAAAGACTTGCCTGTTTTATGAGCTTTGTTCTTGATAATTTCATTCAATCGTTCTGTTCCTGTTGCTCCTGGCAAAACATTATTTACGGTAATGCCGAATTCGCCCAACTCATTTGCCAAAGTTTTTGACCAACTTGCTACTGCTCCACGAATGGTATTAGAAACGCCTAAACCATCTAAAGGTTGTTTTACAGATGTAGAAATTACATTTATAATTCTGCCAAAACACTGCGTTTTCATAAACGGAACTAACGCTTGCACCAAAATATGATTACACTTTAAATGTTGTGTAAAAGCACTTTCAAATTCCTCAATTCTTGCATTAAATATAGGGCCTCCCGCTGGACCTCCTGTGTTATTGACCAAAACATGAAACTGTAAATTTGAATTTTCTAAAACTTTTTTTAACTCAGTTGGTTTCGAGAAATCTGCTACTAAATAACGATGATTTTGTTCTCCGTTATTTTTTAATTCTGTTAAAACTGACTTTAATTTCTCTTCATTTCTAGCAATTAGCGTAACATTGGCTCCTTCTTCTGCTAATAAAATTGCTGTTGCTTTACCAATTCCTTGCGTGCTTCCGCAGACTAATGCGTTTTTATTTTTTAGTTGTAAATTCATTCCTATCCCTAACCCTTTCCTAAGGAAAGGGAATTTGTTATGTGTTAGTATTTCTATTTTATTTTTATAATTCAATTTTTACAGTCAACAGTTTCCCTCCTTTGGAGGGATTAAGGGAGGATTATCATCTGCTTAATCTTCACTGCCTTTTCAAAATGATCTAGTTGGTGAGTTTCTATCCACCAAGTAGCAATTTCCATTAATAATTTTGGATTGTCATTTTTATTCTTAAAAAATGCATAAAAAGACAACCCTACATTTTCTCCTTTTTTAGCGATCTTTTCATTACAAACTTGAATTATTCTTTCTTTTATTTCTTTATTCATTCATTCATTCATTCCCATTCCTACCCCTTCCTAAAGGGAAGGGGATTAATACATATTAGTGATTTTAATTTGATGACAACTTTTTATTTTTCACATTTTAATCGCAACCGTTTCTTCCCTACGGGAAGATTAAGATGGGAATTTTATACAAACATTTTTAGGCTCTGTAAAAAACCGTAAAGCTTCAAAACCACCTTCACGTCCAACTCCAGAATCTTTTATTCCACCAAATGGAGTTCTTAAATCTCTTAACATCCAAGTATTTACCCAAACAATTCCTGTTTGTAATTGTTTAGAAAACTGCATAGTTCTATTTAAATTATTGGTCCATATTGTTGATGACAATCCGTATTTTGTATCGTTTGCTAAAATTAATGCTTCTTCATCAGTTTTAAAAGACATAATTGTAACTACTGGTCCAAAAATTTCTTCTTGATTTACACGACAAGAATTATCTGTAACTTCAATAATTGTTGGTTGAAAATAATAACCATTCTCAAAACCTGGAATGGTTACTTCTAAACCTCCACATACTATTTTTCCGCCTTCATTTTCCGCAATTTCGATATACGATTCTATCTTTTCTAGATGTTCTTTAGAAACTAATGCGCCAATATCTGAATTACTTTTTGATGGATGATCTACGTTTAGTTGTTTTACTTTTTTAATAAAATCTTTTTTAAACTGATCATAGATTTTTTCTTCTATCAAAATTCTGCTTCCACATAAACAAATCTGACCTTGATTAGAAAACGAAGAGCGCACGGTAGTTGCTAACATCTTCTCATAATCACAGTCTGCAAAAATAATATTTGGGTTCTTTCCGCCTAATTCTAACGATAATTTTTTAAACATTGGCGCGGCAATACTAGCAATATGAGCACCTGTTTTTGTTCCGCCTGTAAATGAAATTGCCTTGATATTTGGATGCGCTACAATTGCTTGTCCTGTTGTTGTGCCCAAACCATGAACAATATTTAAAACCCCTTTTGGGAGGCCAGCCTCATTACAAATTTCTCCTAATAAAAAAGCCGTCATAGGGGTAATTTCACTTGGTTTTGCCACTACACAATTACCTGCTGCCATGGCGGGTGCTATTTTCCAGGTAAATAAATACAAAGGCAAATTCCAAGGAGAAATGCAACCCACAACTCCAATCGGTTGGCGCAAAGTAAAATTAACGGCATTGAAACCCACACTTTCATGCGCTTCAGATGAAAACTGCGTAATTGCATTTGCAAAAAATTGAAAGTTACTTGCTGCTCTGGGAATATCAACAGACTTCGCTAAACTGATTGGTTTGCCATTATCTTTTGATTCTGCCTCCGCTAAAACATCTAATTTTCCCAAAATTAAATACGCTATTTTAGAAAGGATTTTACTTCTTTCTTCTAAACTTGTAGCACTCCATTTAGGAAAAGCCTTCGCCGCAGCTCTGTATGCTGTTTCTACATCTTCTTTTGATGAATTTGGTATTTGACCGTAAACCTTTCCTATTGACGGATTATAATTATCTAAATATTTTTCATCAATTGGATTTACGAATTCGGCGTTTATATAATTTTTTATGTTCATTTATTTCAAAGATGAAAGAAAAAAGAATTGCGATAAAATATTTCACGCGTCTTGTTTCTTGGTTCTAAGTTCTCTAATCATTCTTTTTGTATGCCGTAACTTTAATCTCCACAACCAAATCTGGATGCGGTAATTGATGCACAGCAACGGTGGTTCTTGTTGGCCCCGTTTCTTTATCAAAAAACGCTGCATAGGCTTTGTTATAATCGGCAAAATCGTTCATATTTACTAAAAAAGAAGAAACATCTACTACGTCTTTTAAACTAGCACCCACTGTTCTTAGGTTTTTATCTATGTTTTCTAACACTGCCTTTGTTTGCAAATACGCATCTAATTTTTTAGTTCCCATTTCGTCAATAATTACAACTCCTTCAATGGTATTATCTGCTCTTCTAGAACTTGTTCCCGAAACAAAAATAAAATCTCCCACAACTTTTACATGTGGATATGCCCCTCTTGGTGTTACTTTTTTATCGTTCATCCTTTTTTATTTATAAACCCGCTACTTTATCTTCTTCTAAAATTTCATTCGTTTCTTCTATAACCTTATCCAAAATAACTTTTAATTCTTCTTTTGTCATGGCTAAATGTGTGTGAACCTCATCATCTGAAATCATATTCAACAACGCTTTATCTTGCGCTCGTCCTCTTTTCATGGCTTCATTATAACCAATGTGTTCATTAAAAGTAACTAAAGAATATTTTGATGCATATTGATGTGGAAATGTTTTCTCTAAATCCATTTCTATCTTTCTCTTCTCTTTAAAAAGCGGATTTGCCACATGGTTTTTCATCTCATGAAAATTGTCTATTGCCAAATCTGCAATGGCATCTGTATCCTGTTTTCTGGCTTTTTGATAGGCTTTAAAAACAGTTTCCCAATCTGGTAAATGTTGATTTAAAACCTCGTCTAGCACAAAAACATCTTCAAAGGAAGCATTCATTCCTTGACCGTAAAAAGGCACAATTGCATGCGAAGAATCACCAATTAACAAGGTTTTATTTTGATAACTCCAAGGTGAACATTTTACAGTTCCTAATGGACCCGTTGGATTGTTCATGAATTCTTCTTTAATATTTGGAATTAAAGCCAAAGCATCTGGGAATTCTTTTTCAAAAAACTCGGTAATTTTTTCTTCGGATGTTAAGTTTTCGAAATTAAATTCGCCTTCATCATAACTTAAAAATAAAGTAACCGTGAAACTGCCATCCATATTTGGCAATGCAATTAACATAAAATCGCCACGAGGCCAAATATGCAAATGCCCTTTACTTATTTGATGGTTTCCATTTACAGCTGCAGGGATTTCTAGCTCCTTATACCCATGATTTAGATAATTTTGAGAATAGCTAAACAAAAATTTTCGTTCAGACATATAACTCTTTCTTAAAGACGAACCTGCGCCGTCTGCTCCAAAAATAACCGTGGCATCTATAGAAAAAGCTTCTTTCGTTTTATAATCTTGAAAATGTGCAATGACATTTTCGATATCAACATGAGTACATTTTTTATTAAAATGAATCGTTACATTTTCGTGTTTTTCTGCTTCATCTAATAAAATTGCATTCAAATCTCCACGAGAAATCGAATTGATATATTCATTTTCTCTACCCGAATAGTTAGAGGAAAATGTATTTCCTGCAGTATCGTGCATTAACCTACCATACATCGGAATGCAAATTTCTCTGGCCTTCTCTTCCATTCCGCACAAACGTAGCGCTTTTAAACCTCTGTCTGATAATGCTAAATTGATGGATCTTCCAGCCGAAATATCTGTGGTTCTTAAATCGGGTCTACTTTCGTACACTGCTACTTTGTAGCCTCTTTGCGCGAGTCTTAAAGCTAAAAGGGAGCCACATAAACCTGCTCCGATAATCAGTATTTTTTCTTGTTTATTCATTTCTGTAATTTGTCAGTTCGAGCGCAGTCGAGAACTAATTAAAACCTCTCGACTGCGCTCGAGGAGACATTTCTAATTATTTAAGTAATTTATTTAAAATTGAAACCATGTGATACACATCTTCAAAAGAAGTATACATTGGTACCGGTGCACAGCGAATCACATCGGGCTCTCGCCAATCGGTAATAATATTTTTTTTTGTTAATTTTTGATGCAAACTCTTATCTGCATTTTTAACCTGAATTGATAATTGACAACCCCTTTCTTTTGGATTTTTTGGTGTGATAATTTTGATATCATTAGACCCCATTTCATTAATTAAAAACTCAAAATAACCTGTCAATTTTTCTGATTTTTCTCTTAAAGAATCCATCCCAACCTCATCAAATAAATCTAGAGAAGCTTTTATGGCTGCCATAGACAATATTGGCGGATTGGATAATTGCCAACCTTCTGCACCTTCCAGCACATCAAAAGGTTGTCTCATATTAAAACGAGTTGCTTTGTTATGATTCCACCAACCTGCAAAACGTGGTAACTCTTTGTTTTTAGCATGTTTTTCATGCACAAATAATCCTGCTAAACTACCAGGTCCTGAGTTTAAATATTTGTAGGTACACCAAGCTGCAAAATCGACTCCTGAATCATGTAAATTCGGATCCACGTTTCCTGCGCCATGGGCTAAATCAATTCCAACAACACAATCTTTTGAATGTCCGATTTCTGCGATTTTTTTCAAATCTAAAAACTGACCTGTGTAATAATTAACTCCGCCAATTAATAATAACGCAATTTCATTTCCTTGTGTAGCAATAATTTCCTCTAAATCTTCTATTCTTAAAAGTTCTTCATTTTTTCTTGGTTTCCATTCAATAACATCGTCCTTAGAAAAACCGTGAAATTCTAATTGACTTTGAACTGCATATCGATCTGAAGGAAAAGCGTCTGACTCAATAACTATTTTATATTTTGTTTTTGTAGGCCTGTAGAAACTCACCATTAACAAATGAAGATTTGTTGTTAATGTGTTCATGATGACAGTTTCAATTGGTTTTGCACCAACGATTTTTGCCATTTTATCAGTTAAATATTCGTGATAATTTAACCATGGGTTTTTGGCTTCAAAATGCCCTTCAACTCCTAAATTTGCCCAATCTTCTAATTCTTGGTTGATATATTCTTTGGTTGATTTTGGCTGCAACCCAAGAGAATTCCCTGTAAAATACAACCATTCATGTCCGTTTTTATCTTTCGGAATATGAAATCGATTTCGTAAATAAGAAAGTTTATCTTCCTTATCTTGTTGTTTAGCAAATGTTAACGAATTTTGATATTGCATGGAATAAAAAATGATTGATACCAAATATAAAACATTCCTACTGAGAATTCAATTATTCCATACGAATTTCGCAAACCGTCAACAATAAATAATCTAGCTCTAAATAATTTCTTCATTTATTAATACCGCAATTAGTTTTGTATTTTAGCAAAAAAATCATTTCTAATGAGAATCCTAAAATACTTTTCTTTGGTAGTTTTACTTGTTTTTATGTCTTGTAAAAATGACACAAAAACAATCTCTGAAATTCAAGAAATCCATGCATCTATTAAAGCAACATTTGCTCCAGACAAAAGAGTTGAATTGTTTGACATTCAATTTAGTCAATCAAATGAAAAAATTATTCTAAATGGAGAAACAACTTCCCAAAAAGCTTTTGAAATACTTTTAGACAGCTTAAAAAACAGAAAATTAACGTTCGTTAATCAAGTACGTATGTTGCCAGATTCTGCCGTTGGAAATCTACAATTTGCGATTGCTAGAAATTCGGTCATTAACATTCGTTCTAAACCAAAACATTCTGCCGAATTAGGAACACAAGGTTTGTTGGGAATGTCTTTAAAAGTATTAGACAAAAACGGTGATTTTTATAGAATACAAACTCCTGACCAATATATTTCTTGGGTTGATAAAGGTGGAATTACTATAGTAAATAAAGAGGATTTTGATACTTGGAATGCTTCTGAAAAAGTCATTTTTACTAAAAATTTCGGATATGTGTATGCTGATAAAAGTGAAGATTCTAAGATCATATCTGATATTACTTTAGGAGGGATTTTAAAATTTAAATCTTTAAGTACTAATTTTATTGAAGTAGAATATCCTGATAAAAGAACGGGGTTTGTAAAACAAGAGGAGGCTATTTTATATGCATCTTGGCTCCAAAATTTAATTCCATCAAAAGAAAATATTGAAACTGTTGCTAAAAACATGAATGGATTTCCTTATTTATGGGGAGGAACCTCTAGCAAAGGGATGGATTGCAGTGGTTTTACAAAAATGGTGTATTTAATGAATGGTTTTATCATTCCTAGAGATGCTTCCCAGCAAATTAATGCAGGGAAAATGGTTGATAACAAACTTACTTTTGAAGGTCTAGAAAAAGGAGATTTACTTTTCTTCGGAAAAAAAGCGACCAAAAAGAAGAAACAACGCGTTACGCATGTTGGTATTTGGTTAGGGAATGATAAAATGGAATTTATTCATGCTTCTGGCAATGTGCATTTGAGTTCTATGGATAAAAACCAATCTCATTATGACGAGATGAATAGGAATCGTTATTTAGGTAGCAAACGTTACTTGGGTGAGAAAGACGCTATGATTGTTGATTTAAAGGATCAAATAAAACTTTAACGAACGTCTTTGAGAAGAATCTATTAAACTCCTTGGTTCTAGGCGAAATAAAAGAAAAAGAAGAACCCTACAGTCCAATCTTTTTTAACTCCAGAAAACTTATTAAAGTTATTAGCTTTTTTAGTTGATTTAATGAACAAAGGCGCTAATATTTAATAAGCCAACCTTACTAGCAATCTTCATGAGTTTCCCCCTAATTTTTGATCGCTAACAGTACTTCCCCCAAATAAAAAAAAACTTGAAGATATTTTCTTCAAGTTTTTTTTTGATAATTTTTAAAAATAAAGAATTTCTTGAAGCGAACTATCCTGGAGGCAGAGCCATAGAGGAATTTCGCTCGTTTCATACTCAATCAAGTTGAGCACAAGCTTTGACCTAAAAAGGTCAAAAATCAAAATTCTATTATTTAGATTCCCGTTACCCAATCTAGTTGAGCATAAATTTCACGGGAATGACAATTTCAACGGAAACCCCGACGCAGAGCATCGCGGAATTCTATACGATTAATATAGAACTCTAAATTTAATAGTTCCTTCAATATTTCTTAATTTTTCAATCACCTCTTTGTTGTATTCTTTATCTAAATCGGTAATTACATACCCTACTTTAGAATCTGTAGACAAATACTGACCTGTAATATTTAAATCATATTTTGCCAGAATTTTGTTGATTTTTGCCATCACCCCAGATACATTTTTATGAATATGTAAAAAACGATGCGCATTGGTTTGTCTGGGTAAACGTATATTTGGGAAGTTTACAGCATCTACGGTATTTCCTGAATTGATATATGCCATAATTTTCCCAGGAACAAAATCTGCGATATCTCTTTGGGCTTCTTCTGTACTTCCGCCAACATGCGGTGTTAAAATTACGTTAGGCAATCCTTTTAATTCTGTGAAAAATTCGCCATTTTTTGCAGGTTCTTCCGGATAAACATCTACGGCAGCACCCGCTATTTTTCCGGTTTTTAGTCCATTTACTAAAGCTTCAATATCTACTACAAAACCTCTTGAAAGATTTACTAAATGAGCACCCTCTTTCATTTGAGCAATTTCCTTTTCTCCGAAGAAATTTTTATTAGCCGCGTTGTCATCAATATGCAAGGTAACTACATCAGAAATAGCTAATAAATCTTCTAATTTATGAATCTTGGTTGCGTTTCCTAAAGCCAATTTATCTTCAACATCATAATAATACACGTCCATTCCTAGCGCTTCTGCCAAAATAGATAATTGAGAACCAATATTACCATAGCCTATAATTCCTAATTTTTTTCCACGAACTTCTTTAGAACCAGCAGCTGTTTTTTGCCATTGCCCATTATGAATTTCTGTACTTCTTTGAAAAACACTACGCATTAACATAATAATTTCGCCAATTGCCAATTCAACCACTGAACGTGTATTGCTGTAAGGAGCGTTAAAAACAACGATTCCTTTTTCTTTACACGCCTCTAAATCAATCTGTTTGGTTCCAATACAAAAAGCGCTTACCACCATTAACTTTTCTGCGGCATCCACGACTTTTTGCGTAACATTGGTTTTAGAACGAATTCCTAAAACATGGACGTCTTTTATTTTTTCTATCAGTTCATCTTCTGATAAACTTTTAGAAACGGTTTCTACTGAAAATCCATCTTTAGACAGCTTTGTAAAAGCATCTGGATGTACATTTTCTAACAATAAAATTTTAATTCTATTCTTTGGATATGAGATATTTCTTGTCAAATTGTTTACGTATAAAAATTCATCTAAATTCGGAGCAATATGGTCTGCGTTTTCTGTTGTTTTACTTCTAGAAACATTTTCTGTGTATGCAAAAAACTTATCTGCGACACCTGCTTCTCGCGTTACATAATCGCTGTAACCATCTCCAATAACTTGTATTTCTCCTTCAAGATTCATCTCTCTTAAACACCTAATTTTTCCATTGTGTTGTGAGAGTGGATTGCCAGCATCAAAACCAATAATTTTACCATCTTCGGCAAACTCAAAAGTATTAGCAAAAACTTTTTCTGAAGGAATATTATATTCTTGTACGATAGGATCTATAAACTCTTTAAATCCACAAGAAATAACATAAATATCATCCGCATACAATTCAAAAAAACCTTTGTTGCTTTCTATGGATTTTGATACTTGCTTTTTTAAATGTTCTACTAATCTAGTTAAATGAGATTTGTTTGCATTTAGTAATTTTATTCTTCTTTCTAGAGATTCTGTGAAGGATATTTCACCATCAATTCCAAGGTTGGTAATATCAATTATTTCCTGAATAATGGCATCTTTTTTCGGATCATTTTGAAGCGTAATTTCCGCTAAAACATCTAGCGCCTCCACTCTAGTTAAAGTGCTATCAAAATCGAAAATATAATTTCTTTTTGTGGTACTCATTCCTTAAAAATCTTGATTGAATTTAAGTGGGTAAAGCTACAAATATAGCAGGAAATTAAGTAGTTAATTTATAGTTTTATGAAATCTGTTTTATTTAAGATTGATTCTCAAAATACTTTACAAGAAAATCATGTTACACTATTAAAAATTATGAAATCCTAAAAGAAGCAACCACCAAACAATTGGCAATGACTCTACCCAAAAAGAACTGTAGTATTTAGATTGCGTTATTTTAGCTCTCATTAAGAATAAAATCACCAAAAAAAAGAAAATCATAAAAGGAGTTTTTACGAATGCTTCCGTGGCAAAAAGATACTCTAAAATCAATGAAAAAATCATTAATAGCAAACCTAATCTTTTGGTTTTTGCAATTCCAATTTTCTTAGGAATTGTTTGTAAAGAAATAGCATCATATTTTACATCTCGGATATCAAAAGGGAGTATTAAAACGATGACAATTAAAAAGCGTTGTAAGATGAAAAAAACAGTATTTAATGTGATTTCTTGCATCGAATCAACAAAAGGAAGTAAAACTGTAAAACCCGACCAAACTAAAGCGACTACAATTATTTTTAAATAACTTATTTGTCTTAAATTTTTGCCAAATCCGCTTAAAAAAGGAACTGCATACAAAATAGTTAGCAAACAAAAAGGAATGGAAAAAAGTAGGGTTTTTAAAGAAATTACATAGGCAAAATAACACAGCACTACAAAGCATAAAAGTGAAAAAATCTGAATAATTTTCAAATCATCGGTTAGGCTTTTATGATGCAATTTTGCAACGCCAGCATATTTTACAAAATTATACCCTGTAATGGTTCCGAAAAAAACAAAATAATCTATGTTTTTATCATACGAAAGATCAAAATAGATTTCTGTAATTTTTAAAAAAGCAAACACCGCAAAAGCAACATGAATACTTGCATTGATATAAAAATTTACGAGCTTTTTTACAACCTTCATATCACAAAAATAACTTTTTGTTTATAATTATTCTATATAGTTAATAATTAATTGCCTCACTCTTGTTTTTTGATCGCGTATATTTTAAAGAATGCTTATTTTTGTATCGCAAAAAAAGGATATTTTTTTAAAATTTTTAACGCAATCAGATAATTATTCAATAATTAGCAATTTTACAATCATAAATGGATACAAACTCGTTTCAACTAAGACACATAGGCCCTAGCAAAAAGGAGCAAGAAAAAATGTTACAAACTATTAAAATTGATAGTTTAGACCAATTAATTAATGAAACTGTACCGGATAATATTCGTTTAAAAAACGAGTTAGATTTAGCACCAGCCATGAGTGAATACGAATATTTGGCACACATTAAAGAATTATCGGAAAAAAATAAAGTTTTTAAAAGTTATATCGGTTTAGGCTACCATGAAGCGATTGTACCGAGTGTAATTCAGCGTAATATTTTAGAGAACCCGGGTTGGTACACAGCTTACACTCCTTACCAAGCAGAAATTGCACAAGGTAGATTGGAGGCCTTGTTAAATTACCAAACCATGATTTGCGATTTAACAGGAATGGAATTGGCAAATGCTTCGCTTTTAGATGAAAGTACCGCTGCCGCAGAAGCTATGGCTTTATTATTTGATGTGAGAGAACGTGCAAAGAAAAAAGTAGGTGCCAATAAGTTTTTTGTTTCTGATGAAATCTTACCACAAACTTTATCCCTTTTGCAAACCCGCTCTACTCCAATTGGCATTGAATTAGTAATCGGAAAGCATGAAGATTTTGATTTTGCAGATGATTTTTTTGGAGCAATTTTGCAATATCCTGGAAAATATGGACAAATTTTTGATTACGAAAGTTTTGTTGCGAAAGCAAATGAAAAACATATTAAAGTTGCGGTTGCCGCAGATATTTTATCCTTAGTAAAACTAAAAGCACCAGGAGAATTTGGAGCATCTGTTGTGGTAGGAACTACACAACGTTTTGGAATTCCTTTAGGGTATGGAGGACCACATGCTGCATTCTTTGCCACCAAAGAAGCCTATAAAAGAAGTATTCCTGGAAGAATTATTGGCGTTACTAAAGACATGAATGGAAAGCGTGCTTTAAGAATGGCATTGCAAACCAGAGAACAACACATTAAGCGAGAAAGAGCAACCTCTAACATTTGTACTGCACAAGTTTTATTAGCGGTAATGGCAGGAATGTATGCTGTTTTTCATGGAAAAAGTGGAATTCAATTTATTGCAGATTCTGTGCATGATAAAACAAGTACTTTAGCAAATGCTTTATCAGACTTAGGAATTGAACAAACCAACACTTCTTATTTTGATACGATTACGATAAAAACTGACGCTAAAAAAATTAAAAAAATTGCAGAAGCACATAAAATAAACTTTAATTATATAGATGATGAAACCTTGTCTATCTCTATAAACGAAACAGTTAATTTAAAAGAACTGAATGCTATTGTTGCTGTTTTTACAGAAGCTTTAAACTTAAACAAAGTCACTATTTCTGCTATTTCTCAAGGAAATAATATTTTAGAAAATACGCAAAGAAACACCTCATTTTTAGACAACGAAATCTTTAACACCTATCATTCGGAAACCGATATGATGCGTTATATAAAAAGACTAGAACGTAAAGATTTGGCATTAAATCATTCGATGATTTCTCTAGGTTCTTGTACTATGAAATTGAATGCAGCTTCAGAAATGTTGCCTTTAAGCAATCCACAATGGGGAAATATTCATCCTTTTGTTCCGTTGAATCAAGCGGAGGGTTATCACGAAGTTTTAAGAAAATTAGAACACCAATTAAATGTGGTTACTGGTTTTGCAGGCACTTCTTTGCAACCAAATTCTGGGGCTCAAGGTGAGTTTGCTGGTCTAATGACTATTAGAGCGTACCATTTATCAAGAAATGATGGGCATAGAAATATTTGTATTATTCCTGCTTCTGCACACGGTACAAATCCTGCCTCTGCTGTAATGGCTGGTATGAAAGTAATTGTAACGAAAGCTGCCGAAAACGGAAATATCGATTTAAATGATTTGCGTGAAAAAGTAATTCTTCATGCGGATAATTTAGCAGCCTTAATGGTTACCTATCCTTCAACGCATGGAGTTTTTGAAAGTGAAATTCAAGAAATTACTAAAATAATTCACGATCATGGAGGTCAAGTATACATGGATGGTGCAAATATGAACGCACAAGTTGGCTTAACGAATCCTGCTACGATTGGCGCCGATGTTTGTCATTTAAACTTACACAAAACATTTGCAATTCCGCATGGTGGTGGAGGGCCAGGAGTCGGTCCTATTTGTGTTGCTAAGCAATTAGTGCCTTTTTTACCATCTAACCCTGTAATTGCAACAGGAGGAGAACAAGCAATAACAGCAATTTCTGGAGCACCTTGGGGTTCTGCTTTGGCGTGCTTAATTTCTTACGGATATATTACGATGCTTGGTTCTCAAGGATTAACGGATGCGACTAAAATGGCTATTTTAAACGCAAACTATATTAAAGAGCGTTTAGAAGGACATTATCCCACTTTATACACCGGCGAAAAAGGGCGTGCGGCTCACGAAATGATTATTGATTGTCGTGGGTTTAAAGAACGTGGTATTGAAGTTGTAGATATTGCAAAACGTTTAATGGATTATGGTTTTCATGCCCCAACTGTTTCTTTTCCAGTCAATGGCACCATGATGATTGAACCTACCGAATCTGAATCTATTGCTGAATTAGATCGTTTTTGTGATGCCATGATTTCCATTCGTAAAGAAATTGTAGAAGCTACTAAAGATGAAAGCAATAATCTTCTTAAGAATGCACCACATACTTTAGAAATGTTAACTAACGATGATTGGGATTTTCCTTATACAAGACAACAGGCAGCATTTCCTCTAAGTTTTGTTTCTGATAATAAATTCTGGCCTTCTGTAAGAAGGGTTGATGATGCTTATGGAGATCGAAATTTAATTTGTTCTTGTATTCCGATTGAAGAATATATGTAAACACGCAGTGTTTTTAAATATTTTAAAACCGTTTCTTTTTTGAAGCGGTTTTTTTTTGTATTCTAGTTTTAAAGAATTATTGCATTCAACATTCTGTTAAAGCTTATTCATTAATTTTTATTCTAAATGATCCATCAATAAAAAATAAAAACCAATTTTTTAAAATTATTAAAACTGTTTATGTAAACAATTCAGAATGTGAACCAATTCTAACTAATTTAATGGTAAAATTCTCTTCTATTTGAAACCAAATAATTAGTAAGTCCGGTTTCATATGGCACTCCCAATTATTTTTGTAATTA
Source organism: Polaribacter litorisediminis (assembly GCF_019968605.1). Lineage (NCBI taxonomy): Bacteria > Pseudomonadati > Bacteroidota > Flavobacteriia > Flavobacteriales > Flavobacteriaceae > Polaribacter > Polaribacter litorisediminis. Next base: position 353,069 of record NZ_CP082966.1, on the reverse strand, counting down.
CCTCTTAGTTTATGAGGTTTCATTTCTTTGGGTATCCCAACTGCTCCACTAATTTGTAAAATCTCTAAAACTTCAAAAGTGATATTTAAATCGGCTAAACTCTTTTTTGAAAGTTTTTTGAGGTCTTTTTTAAATTGAGTAGATTCCTTTAAAATATACATTAACGATTCAATTTCAATAATGATTTTTTATATTTTTTAAGATTTTCAATAGTAGTCAATTCCTTACCACTTTCAACTTCTTCAATAGCCTTTATAGTTTTATCATTTGGCATTTTACCAACATCTTGATATAACAAATATTCCACATAATTATTTAAACTTCTATTAGTGCTTTTAGCTTTTTCCTTAATCAGCTCTAATAATGCCTTATCTATTCTAAATGCTGTTTGCGTTTTCATAATTTATTAAATTTTTGTAAATATATAAAATAACAGGTTGTTATACAATTGTTAATTTATAATTTCTGGAATTTTGGTGTCTAATTTAGAAATATAGAAGTAATAATAATCTCACTTAAATTGCTAGACAAAACAGAAAGGCTTGTTTATCAAATTTTCACCTCAATTGGAAAAAGAATTGACAACTTAAACTATAAACAAGAATGGACGATAATTAATAAACAAAAAGTAATCTTGACAAAAAACGGCACTCAAACAAATCTATTTCACAAAAATTAAGTTAAAAGAGAAATTAAAAAACTTCAAGTAGCCAACTAACAACAACCCCTTTCTCATTTTCTAAATCAACACATAATAGTTGCTTTTTATCTTTAACCTCAAAACAAAAAGGATGTTTTAAAATATCCAATCCACTATTTTTCTTAAGACGAATTCCTTGCCCTGAAATAATGTCTTTATTCGCTATAAAATCTCCTTTTGGGATATGTTCTGTGATAATAATATATTTAAAATTGACTAATTTATGCAAGATACGTTGTACTTCAGCATTGGATAAATGTTGCAAAACCTGTCTTATAATGACACAATCTACTTTTGGTAAGTTATCTTTCGAAACATCTAAACATTTGAATTCTAAATTATCGGCCATAAATTTTGACTTGTTATATTTGATTAACTCTGGCACAATATCAACAGCAATATACTTTTGAGTATATTTTACAAGTTGATTCCCTATATTAAAATCGCCACAACCTAAATCACAAACTGTTAAAAATTCATCAAACGAAGTAAGAAAAGATTGTACTTTTTCAATATAAGGATTTACCAATTCTGGGCTGTGAGAACCAAAACCAGAATAGAATTCAGCATCATTATTTCCCCATAAATTACGATCGTAAATCTGTTCCATCGCCTTTTTAGTTGGCCAAGGTTTTTTTATTTTTTGAGAATTTTCTTCTGACATTAAACATCAATTTTAAAAAAATCATAATTCTTACAGCCTATCAATTTACGCGATCTTTATTTTTCAAAGAAATAATCCTTTTTTGAATTCACTTTGAATATCAGTAACTTTTGATTTACGAATTCTGAAGGAGTTCTCGATACAATTCTGGCCAAAAGCGAAATCACTCGAACTGATAACATGTTATTTCTGATGATGATTTTACTTGTCCAAAATACTATTGACAATCATTTTTGCGTGTACTCTAGAGTTTTCAATAAACCATTTGTGAGTTTCCAAACCTCCACAAATAACACCCGCTAAATAAATTCCTTGAACATTGGTTTCCATCGTATCCTGCTTGTATACTGGATATTTCTTATCATCGTCAGACAATTCAATTCCCATATGTATTAAAAAATCAAAATTAGGCTTATACCCCGTTAAAGCCAAAACATAATCATTTTCAATTCTGATTTCTCCTTTTAAAGTTTGTACTTTTAAATGATTTTCTTCAATTTCTACAACTGTACTATTGTATAACGCTTTAATACTTCCTTCTTTTATACGATTAATGATGTCCGGGCGCACCCAATATTTTACACGCTGACCAACCTCATCTTTTCTAATAATTAAAGTAACCTCAGCACCTTTTCTATAACACTCCAAAGCCGCGTCAATAGCAGAATTACTAGCACCAATAACGGCTAATTTTTGACCTGCATAAAAATGAGGATCCTTATAATAATGAGCAACTTTTTGTAAGCTTTCCCCGGGAATATTTAGGGTATTCGGAAGATCATAAAAACCAGTCGCCACCACAATATTTTTTCCTTGATACTTATTTTTTGAAGTTATAACTGTAAAAAAGGCATCATTTTTTTCAACCGAATTTACCTTTTCAAATAAATGAATATTTAGTTTATTAGAAGTAGTTATGCGTCTATAATACTCTAAAGCTTCGCTTCTACTTGGTTTTGGTTCTTTACTAATAAAAGGAACTTCACCTATTTCTAACTTTTCTGAAGATGAAAAAAACTGCATGTTTACAGGATAGTTGTAAATCGAATTTACAATCGGTCCTTTTTCAATAATTACATATGTTAATCCTTTTTTCTTAGCTTCTAATCCGCAAGCAATTCCAATAGGACCACCTCCAACAATGATAATGTCATAAATTTTCATATCCACAAAAATAAAATATTTTTTCTTGGATGTTGCGTTAAGCTTGGCATAAAAAAAGCTCTAACAAATAAATGTTAGAGCTTTTTAATATGTTGAAAATTCTAAAAAGATTACTTTTTGAATTTTGCGTATTTCGTTTTAAATTTATCGATACGACCTGCAGCATCAATTAATTTAGATTTACCAGTGTAAAATGGATGAGAAGTTCTAGAAATCTCTAATTTTACTAAAGGATACTCAACACCATCAACTTCTAAAGTTTCTTTAGTGTCTACTGTAGAACGTGTTAAAAAAACATCTTCATTAGACATATCTTTAAAAGCTACCATTCTGTAATTTTCTGGATGAATTCCTTTTTTCATTTTATTATATTTTAATTCTTTAATGTTATGTTTGCAATAAGTAAAGTTGGTAAGATTTTACTCAAATCTCTAAATAGCTATATACTACTATTTTGAGGATGCAAATTTAACGATATTTTTTAATTTACAAATAAATATTTTACTTTTATTTGGTATGATAAAAATATTCTTTGAAAATCGCTTTATATTTGTCATAAATCATTGATTTATTGCACTCTTTTTAACTATTTAAAATTAAAAAATAATGAAGAAAACTGCTTTTTTTATATCTATCTTAACCTTATTAGTATGTATTGGTTGCAATGAAGATTACAAATTTACGTTAGATGTTGCAAAGAAAACAACGATAAACTCTAATGTAACCATTCGTCTAAAAGAAAAGAATAACAAACCATTAGATAAAATTCAGTTTTTTATAAACGGGAAAGAAATTACTTCTGAAGGAAATCAAATAACCATTAATACCTCTGATTTTGGTGTTGGCAAACACGCCGTTTCTGTTTTAGCTTTTTATCCTGGAAAAACAAAAAAAATCAATAATTCTTTTGAAGTTTTTGCCGATACACCATACCAAGCCTACACTTATAAAATAATTAATAGTTATCCTCATGACACAAAAGCATACACGCAGGGCTTAGAATATTACAATGGTTTTCTATACGAAACCACTGGAAGAAGAGGACAGTCTACGTTAAGAAAAATAGAAATTAAAACGGGGAAAGTCTTACAGTCTGTAGATTTGGATAAAAAATATTTCGGAGAAGGTATGACCATTTTTAATAATAAAATTTATTGGTTAACTTGGGAAAGTAAGAAGGGTTTTGTCTACAATTTAGAAACATTTGAACAAGAAGAAAGTTTTGATTATGATAAAAGCAAACAAGGCTGGGGTTTAACAAACAATGATAGTTTACTTATTAAATCTGATGGAACTTCTAAAATTTGGTTTTTAGATCCTTATTCAAAAAAAGAAATAAAATATATACAAGCTTATACTCATAAACAAAGCATCCCTAAATTGAATGAATTAGAATATATAAATGGAAAAATTTATGCTAATTATTATTTAAAACCTCTAATTTCTATCATAAACCCTAAAAATGGAGTTGTAGAAGGAATCGTAAATTTATCTGGTTTAAAAAAAGAAATGGAAAAAACTCAAAAACTAGTTGCCGATGATGAAGTTTTAAACGGCATTGCCTTTGACAAAGAAAATAACAGATTGTTTGTTACGGGTAAAAACTGGGGGAAACTTTTTGAAATAGAGCTCATCAAAAAATAATAAATCCGTCATTTTAAAGTTCTATTTTAATACAAAATTGATTTATGCGTTACCTCATTACCTTTCTTATTTGTGTTGCTTTAATTTCTGTAAGTTCTTGTAGAAAAGATTTTTCTACAATTCCCAATTTTGGAAGCTTAGAGTTCTCTAAAGACACCGTTTTTTTAGATACTGTTTTCACCAATATTGGTTCTGCCACGTATAATTTAAAAGTGTATAACAGAAGTAATAAAGCCATTACGATTCCTAAAATTACCTTAGAAAACGGAACATCTTCTAACTATAGACTTAATGTTGATGGGGTTCCAGGAAAAGAATTTAATGACATCGATATTCTTGGTAAAGACAGCATTTATGTTTTTGTAGAAACTACAATTGATGTTCATAATGTTTCAGATCCTTTATATACAGACAGAATTTTATTTGATACGGGTACCAATCAGCAAGATGTAGATTTGATTACTTTAGTACAAGATGCTAATTTTATTTATCCAGGTAAAGATCCTATTACCATGAAAATTGATAGTTTAACTATTAACGGACAGGCAACAACTATTAAAGGACGTTTTTTAACAGATACCGAATTAATAATTACCAATATAAAACCAACCGTTATTTACGGATATGCCGCCGTACCTGCCAATAAAACGTTAACAATTCAAGCAGGATCAAAAGTCTATTTTCATAGTAATTCTGGATTAATTATTGACCATAAAGCTACCTTAAAAGTAAACGGAACTTTAGCTGAAAAAGTTATTTTTGAAGGCGATCGATTAGAAAATAGTTTTAGCAATGTACCCGGACAATGGGGTACAATTTGGATGCGAGCAGGTAGTAAAGACAATGAAATGCAACATGCACAAATTAAAAACGGAATTATTGGTATTCTGATTGATAGTATTGGATCCTCTTCTTTACCCACTTTAAAAATACAAAATACAGAAATTTATAACCATGCTAACTTTGGAATTTTAGCCAGAGAAACTAATATTGAAGGGCATAACCTAGTGATTGGTTCTGCAGGTCAAGCTTCTTTAGCCGCTACTATTGGCGGAACTTATAATTTTACACACAGTACTTTTGCAAATTATTGGAATAATGGTATTCGCCAATTACCAACAGTTTTAGTAAATAATTTCTTTGTTTATAATGATGAAAACGGACAAGAAATTACAGAAACAAGAAATTTAAAAGCGGCAAATTTTACAAATTGTATTTTTGATGGAAATAACAATATTGAATTTATTTTAGATAAAGTTGACGGAGGTGGCTTATTATTTAATTATAATATTCAGAATTGTCTGATTTCTTTTACAGATTCAAACAATTCTTTTGCTGAAAATATCGAAATGGATTTTCAAAACAATCCTTTCTATCAAAATATCATTTTAAATGGATTTTCAGATTTCAGAGATTCTAGGAATGGAGATTTTATCATTGGGGAAAATTCGGATGGAATCAACAAAGCAAAAAGCACGATGTTCTCTTTTGATATTTTAGGTATCGACAGAACTACAAATCCTGATATTGGAGCATATCAACATATTACTTTTGACGAAGATAAATAGGTTTTTCTAATTTTTACGAATTAAAAAATTTTGACTTACAAGAAAAACTAAAAAGAAACTACAAGGTATTTGGCTATATCCAAGATGAGAAATAAAACTCTTTAATAGCATTTCTTAAAAGAAGCCAAAAAGATTATACTGCCCTAAAAAAAGGAATTTTAAGAAATATTCTGAATAAAAAAAACTGAAGAAAACGAAAGATAGAATTCCATAAAAAACTTGATGCTGAAATTTATATTAAGGACATTCTCTTAAAAACTTATGTAGATGAATGTTTTCATGAAGATTTAAGAGCAAAAGCTTACCAACTTTTTTTACGAGCTAAAAATGATAAAAAAGCAGTTATTCGTTATTTTAATTTTGTGAACGCACATCAATTTAGTAAATAAATTTTTAGTTACGGTAATATTACAGCAATGTCTTATGATTTAGCAGAAAGATTATTAAAGAAGAAATACAAAAAAGAAAAAAAACGCTACGGAAAGAACAAACCTCAAAAAAACTTAACCTTTAAGCACATGAAAGTCTGCAAAATAAAGTCATTATTAATTTATTAAGGGAGACCTCACAGGTTTTAAAAACCTGTGAGGTCTAAAAATTTACTTCTTATAAACAACACCGTTTTTCATCACAAAAACAACATTTTCCATGGTGTTAATATTTTTAGTGGGATCTTCGTTTACCGCAATAATATCAGCGAAAAAACCTTTTTTAACTTGTCCTATTTCGTTTTCCATTTTTAATAACATAGCATTGGTAATGGTTGCAGACTGAATTGTTTCCATAGCGGGCATTCCTGCGGCCACCATAAATCCGAATTCTTTTCCGTTATTTCCGTGTTTAAAAACCCCTGCATCTGTACCGAAAGCAATTCCGACTCCTTTTTTATACGCTTTTGCAAAAGTTCCTTGAATTTGTGGACCAACAGCCAGTGCTTTTGGCACCACAATTTCAGGATAAAAACCTGCTATTTTTGCCTTTTCCTCCACTTCTTTGCCTGCTGTTATTGTTGGCACCAAATAAGCATCATGCTTTTTCATGAGTTCCATAGTTTCATCACTCATATAGGTACCATGTTCTATGGTTTTTACCCCTCCAATAATCGCTCTTTGCATGCCCTCATCTCCGTGAGCATGCGCAGCAACATGCATTCCGTAATCTTTTGCAGTATCACAAATTGTCTTAATTTCCTCAATTGTAAACTGCGGATTATCGCCTGATTTAGCAACACTTAATACTCCTCCAGTTGCTGTAATTTTAATGCAATCTGCTCCATTTTTATACCGTTGTCGTACCGCTTTTTTTGCATCTTCTATTGAATTTACAACACCTTCTTTTGGCCCAGGATCTCCAATTAATTTTCTACTACTACCATTTGTTGGGTCTGCATGACCACCAGTTGTTGCCAAAGATTTACCCGCTGTAAAAACGCGTGGTCCCGGTATTTTTCCTTTATCAATAGCATTTCGAATAGCGATATTTACCCCAGTACCCCCTAAATCTCGAACAGTTGTAAAACCATTTAATAACGTTGTTTTTGCAAAACCTACGGAATTAAAAGCTACATCTGCTTCATTTAAAATATAATCGTTCAATCTTGTATTTCGATCAAATTCTTGTTCAATGTGAACATGCATATCAATTAAACCTGCCATTACCACTTTATCTCTCAAATCAATTAAAGATCCTGATTTCGGCTTGATATAACCATCTTTGACATCTATAATTTTGTTCTTTTTCACTAAAATAGTTTTTTCAGTGTTGATTTTTCCTGATTTTGTATCTATTAATTTTCCGCATAAAATATACGTTGTTTGGGCTGTTATATGTTGAATAAGAATAATGGCTAAAAAAAGTAAAACTGTTTTTTTCATTTGTTTGATTTTAGTTCTTAAATGTATGAAAATTTGAGTAGATTGCTACTTCAAAAATTTAAATTTAAATGAAAAATGTTGTTATTACAGGAACCAGCCGAGGAATTGGTTTTGAGCTTGCTAAAATATTTGCCAATAATGGTCATAAAGTTTTAGCGATTTCAAGAAACACAGCGCCATTAAGTGCTTTAAATCACCCTAATATTTCGATACTAGCTGTTGATCTTTCAGATAATTCAGAGATTAAAAAAGCATCTGATTTTGTAAAAGAAAACTGGAAACAAGTTGATATTTTAATTCATAATGCAGGAAAACTCATCAACAAAACTTTTACAGATTTAACTTCGAATGATTTTTTAGAGGTTTATAAAGTAAATGTTTTTGCAGTAGCAGAGTTGACAAAATTATTGATTCCGTATTTACCAAAAGGAAGTCATGTAGTGACGGTGAGTTCTATGGGTGGCATTCAAGGAAGCGTAAAATTTCCAGGTTTAGCTGCTTATTCATCCGCCAAAGGCGCAGTCATTACTTTATCTGAATTGTTAGCTGAAGAATATAAAGAACAACAAATTGCATTTAATGTTTTGGCTATTGGAGCGGTGCAAACAGAAATGCTAGCAGAGGCTTTTCCTGATTACAAAGCGCCACTTTCTGCGCTAGAAATGGCAAATTATATGTACGATTTTTCACTATCAGGAAATAAGTTTTATAACGGTAAGATTTTACAAGTTTCATCAACGACTCCATAACCCTGTTTCTCCTCTTAATAAGTTGAACAATAAAGAATACTAGACCAATATTAAAGAAATTTTAAATAAAAGCAAAAGTTTGAGTACTAGAGAGAATCCCCTCCCTTCGCGAGGACAAGAATGGGCATCTTTTATCCCTGCTAAAGCAATTCCGTTTGTAAAATATTTAATTGATACACATTCTTTTGATTTATTGATTGTAAATCAACGGCAAACTAAACATGGCGATTTCAGAAAATTACCCAATGGTAGGTTTCAAATAACGGTAAATAATAACCTCAACAAACATCAATTTTTATTGACGTTGGTGCATGAAATTGCACATCATGTAACACATCAAAAATTCGGAAAAGTACAACCTCACGGAATTGAATGGAAAACTGTTTTTCAGCATTTAATGTTGCCCTTTTTAGAACTTGAAATTTACCCAAAAGAAATGATTTCTCATTTAGCAAATTATTTAAAAAACCCAAAAGCTAGCACAGATTCTGATGTAAAACTTTCTTTAGCTTTACGAGGAAATATTGCGGAAGAAGGAAAAAAATTTATTTTTACCCTCCCTTTTGGTTGTTTATTTATCTTTAAAAGTATTGTTTACAAAAGAGGAAACAAACGCAGAACTAGAATAGAATGTTTAAATATGAATAACAAAAGAGTCTATTTATTCAATCAAAATGTTGAAGTAAAATTATACGAATAACATTCATATTCTTTAGTTTTAAAGCAAAAAATTAGTATTCATGCATAAAACTATCTTTTATGAATACTATTTTTCTCTCTTTATAAATAGTGTGTCTAACTGCATTTCATTCTGCAACCACGTTCTTAATTCACGCTCTTTAGGCGCAATAATACTATCTGATAATTGAACGTTCCATTCTATGGTTACCACAGGAATTGTATCAATTTTTATAAAATCTTTAGACGATAAAACACTTGCAAAACCTATTGCTTCGATATCAATATATCTAATTTTAGCATCTTTAGCTATTGTGCTAAAAGCAATTACATTTTGATGCTTATTTAAAGCATCTTGCTCTATTCTATTATTTAAACTAGAAATTGTTTCTTGCAATTCTTTAATTTGTTTTTGCAAACCTGCAATAATATTTTTGCTCTCTTGTAGTTCTTCTCGCTTCTCTTTGTAAGCCGTAGTTATAATCTCAAAACTTTTAGTATCACTGCCTTTTATTTCTAATTTAAAATCTTTTAAACTATTATAATTGCTATTATGAGCTATCTCGTTACTCAAATCATTGTAAGTAGCATCGGTAATTTCATTAAAGAAATTAAGTTGTAATGTTTTACTTTCAATATCTGGTTCATGATCAATTAATGTTAAAGATTTATTCATCTTTATTTCTGTTTTTATAAAAGCTTTGATCTGATTTTTAATTTTATTTTCTTTAAAAACGTTTATAAACGTAAAAATAGCAGGAATCATGACTGCTACACCTATTACTGTTGCAATTGTAGAGTATCGTTTTCTTTTTGCAGCGTTTGCATATTTATGCATTGGAAAACCAAGTAACTTTAAAACTAAAAACGTAGCCAATGCAATAAAAATAGTATTGATCGTAAACAAATACATTGCTCCGATAAAATAAGGCCAATTCCCTTTTGCCAAGCCATAACCTGCCGTGCATAATGGTGGCATTAAAGCTGTTGCAATTGCTACACCAAAAATTACGGAAGCAATAGTACCTTTTTTAGTTCTAGCTACCATGAGCGCTAAACCTCCAAAAAAAGCAATCAGTACATCGCGAATATCTGGACTTACGCGCCCTAATAATTCAGAATTATCTTGACTTAATGGAAAAAAGTAAAAAAACAGGAAAGATGCAAACAAACTCAGCACAATCATAGTACCAAGATTTATTAATGACTTTTTAAAGGTTTCAATATCGTTTAGAGCAAAAGACATCCCTAAACCTAAAATTGGTCCCATTAAAGGCGATATTAACATGGCGCCAATTACTACAGCTGTCGAGTCTGCATTTAAACCGATAGAAGCTACAAAGACCGCAAAAATTAAAATCCACGCAGTGGCTCCTTTAAACGGAATATCTGCTTTTATGGCTTCTATGGTCGCTTCATGATCCGTATCATGTCTAAAATCGAAAAGATCGCCTATAAATTGTTTAACACTTTCGAATAACCCCAGCGCATCTTTCTGAACATTCTGTTTCGATTTTTCTTGAGAATTTATATTTTTTTGGATATCTTCTTGCATCATTTTTTTATTAAAAACCTTCGAAAGATACAAAAAAGTACTCCAGTTTTTAGTAGTTTTATTTCAGATAAATTTTGGCAATCTCTAACATAAAAGATTGTTCTTTTTTATTCCCAATAAGAATAGCGATTTCCTGTATCATTTTTGATGAAAAATTATCCATCACTAATTTTCTTCCTCTAAAAGAGGGATACATTTCTGATAAATTTATTTCTATGAGTTGCCATTCTTTAGAGGTTGTAAAAGTTTTAGTGTAAGAATATAAATTTTGATAGTTATCTTTTATTCTAAATTGATACTCATTTCCATCTCCTTTTACTTTTAAAACTACTTTTATATAGTTTAAAACCTGTATTTCTTTGAATCGATATCTTAAAGAAGAAAAGCCTCCGTTATTTTCTAAAGAAATATTACCTGAAAAAAGACCATTTCCGTTTTCATTAAGCCTAAAACTACCTTGAGATCGGCCTCCCATCACAACATCATCCACAATCCGCCAAGCTGAGATGTCTGAATCTTTTGTGAAATCAAAAATTATGTGATTAAGCGTATTCATTAAAAATAAAATTAAGTTGAAATAAAGAAATATTTTGTTCATTTATTTTAAAATATAACAGGACCTTCATCATTTGGAATTACTTTGATCACCTATACCCTTTCCATTTCTATTTTAACTAAAAAAGAAACCGTAACTAATGGTACATTTTAATTTTTACTTTTCTATAAAGAAATTATCATTTTCTTTTACATCAATTTAAAACATCAACTATTATAAAACAAAAATAAAATATTTTTAATTGAAGCCTTGATAAAAACAAAAAACTCTGCAAAATATGCAGAGTTTTTTGTTTCGATGTGACCGGGCTGGGGCTCGAACCCAGGACCCTCTCCTTAAAAGGGAGATGCTCTACCAACTGAGCTACCAGGTCAATCTTTTCCTTTAAGCGGGTGCAAATATAGAAGTTATTTTAAGAAAAACAAACCTTTTTTTATTTTGTTTCATTTAAATATGCCTCTCTCACTTTTTTAAATAAATTAGAAGAATACACAAAGCCTACAACAGCCTCATTGTCAGTTCTAAACATCTCTTCACTATTTCCTTCCCAGGCTTTTCTTCCGTTTTTTAAAAAGAGAATTTTTTCTCCTATTTCCATGACAGAATTCATATCATGTGTATTTATGACGGTTGTAATTTGATATTCGTCTGTAATTTCTTGAATTAAATTATCAATTACAATGGCTGTTTCTGGGTCTAAACCTGAATTTGGTTCATCACAAAATAAATATTTAGGATTCATGACAATTGCTCGTGCAATGGCAACTCTTTTTTGCATTCCTCCAGACAATTCACCTGGAAATTTATTATTTGAATTTTGTAAATTTACACGGTCTAGAACAAAGTTTACCCTCTCTAACATTTCACCTTGAGATTGCTTTGTGAACATTTTTAAAGGAAACATAACATTTTCTTCTACAGTTTGCGAATCAAAAAGCGCACTACCCTGAAAAACCATGCCAATCTCTTGTCTCCACTGTTGTTTTTCCTTAACGGTAAATTTTGTATTTATCCTACCATCAAAAGAAATGGTTCCTTTTTCTGGTGTATGTAATCCTATTAGAGATTTTAGGAAAACCGTTTTTCCAGCACCACTTTGACCAATGATTAAACTTGTTTTACCTGGATGGAATGATGTTGAAATCCCTTTTAAAATTTGAACATCTCCAAAACCTTTATGTAAATCTTTTACTTCTATCATTTACGTTAGTAACATTTGTGTTAGTAGATAATTGGCAATTACTATCAATATGGTTGTCCAGACAACAGATTGCGTACTTGCCTTACCCACCGCAATAGAACCTCCTTTTACGTAATATCCATGATAAGAAGGCACTGTTGAAATTAGAAAAGCAAAAACGAGTGTTTTAATGATTGCATACACTATGTAAAAGGGCTTAAAATCTGTTCTTAAACCTTCTATATAATCTACACCACTAAATAAACCAGAAAACACACCTGCTAGCCAGCCTCCAAAAATGCCCATAAACATTCCTAAAATAATTAAAAAAGGATAGAAGAAAACGGTTGCAATTACTTTTGGTAACACTAAATAATTTAAGGAGTTTATACCCATTACATCTAAAGCATCAATTTGTTCTGTTACCTTCATCGTGCCAATACTAGAGGTTATATAAGAACCTACTTTACCCGCTAAAATAATGGAACAAAATGTTGGTGCGAACTCTAAAATAATAGACCTTTTTGCTGCGAAACCAATTAAAGATTGTGGTATAAAAGCACCATCTAAATTTAGAGCAGTTTGCAAAGCAATTACACCACCAATAAAAAATGAAATAAACATAATAATCCCTAAGGATTTTAACCCAAGCTCTTCTATTTCTCTTAATAAAGCTTCATAAAATACCTTACCTTTCTGAGGTTTTTTAAAAACCTGCTTCAGCATTATAAAATATTTACCTATGTGTTCTATGTAATTCAATAGATTTAATTTTTAGCTAAATTAATAAATATCATTAAGACAAGATAAAATATGCTCCATCAAAATAAAAATTAATTATTTATGCGAATCAAGGTTTAAAAACAAAGTACAAAAACAAGATTAATCATTTGAAAAAACAATTACTAAAAATCGTTTTACATATTATTTTCAAGTACAATAAGATTCAATCTCAACCAGATTATTTTGAATACAAATAACCATACTAAGGATTACAAGTTCCTTAAAATTTATGACGATGTTTGTGAAGATATACAACTCCATAAATTTTTTATAGCTAGGAATGCTCAATTCAATTCAAAAATATGAACACCAATAAAGGTTGTATTAGAAATGCTTGATGTTGTAAAAAAGTTTGATAGAGCGCCATACGATTTATATTCAAGACCTGTATCTAATATTAGACAACCCATGTAAGCCTTGTTTTGTTGGAGTATTGAAAAATAAGAACTACAAAACGTTTAAATCTAAAAGTTTACGGCACACTTGCGATCTAGGTATGTTGCTGATATTTACTTTTGATGCTTATTAAAAATTATTAAGTTGTTTTTGGTAAAAAAACTTCTGCCATCATACATCTGGCACTTCCACCTCCACAAGTTTCGATGGTATTTAAAGAACTAGAAACAATTTTACAGTGATTATTAATTTGTGCTTTTTGACTTTCTGTTAAGCTATTAAAAGCAGCTTGACTCATAATTAAAAATAATTCATTCTTATCATTGCGCACTTGCAATGCATTTCCAGAAAAGCTATTTACCTGATCTTCTGATATATCAATTACTTTTTTACCGTCTTCTTTTAAATGCTTTAACAAGTTCTTACGTTCTTTTTTATCATCTATGGAAGATAAACAAACAATCGCAAAGGTTTCCGCAACACACATCATCACATTTGCATGATAAATAGCTTCTCTCCTATTTTCTACAGTTTGATACGCGGTAAAGATAACGGGAGTATATTCAAAATCTTCGCAGAACTCTATAAACAAATCTTCATCTGCCCTTGGCGATAAAGCACAATAAGCTTTTTTATGAACTCTATCTAAAATCATGCTTCCAGTAGCTTCCAAAAAAATATTTTCTGCTTCTGCAGAGGTATAATCTATAACATTTTTAATTAAAAATCCTTGACTCTCCAAAACTTGTAAAATATCATCTCTTCTTTCTAAACGTCTATTTTCTGCAAACATAGGGTAAATGGCAACTGTACCATCTTGATGAAAAGAAATCCAATTATTAGGAAAAATAGAATCTGGTGTATCAAATTCTTCTGTATCAGAAATTACCACTACATGAATACCAATACTTCTTAGTATTTTTACATAATCATCAAATTCTTCTTGTGCTTTTTTATTTATTTCAGAACTTTTAAGTGCTAAATTTTCCTGATAATAATTATTTACAGCAGTTTGCTCATTCATCCTGAAGTTAATAGGACGAATCATTAAAATTGTATTCGTAGTTTGTTGCATAAATTTTATATATACCACAAAATTATAACTTTTTATAATCATATTCGGAAATACAATTAAATATAAATGACTCTTTCTTAAAATAAATGCATTTTGATCCTAGACACTTTTTTAACCAAGACCATTTCAAATAGCATTTATCAATTGAAATTACGAGTATCAGAAATTTGATACGCAAAACCATCAAAATACTTTTAACCAAAATTAACTTTGTTTAATATATTTTAGGTTTTAGTTAACAAAATTTAGTTTAATAAAAATGTAATTTTGCTAAACATTATTAAATAAACTAAAAAAATAAAAAATGAAAGTCTTAAAAAAATTATTACCAGTTCTAATTTTCGCAGTCCTTTTTCAATCTTGTAGTGATGATGAGGATGTTATGCAAACTGTTCCAACAAATACTATTGTTGATGTTGCTATGGCAAACAATTTAACAAGTTTGGTTGCTGCAGCAACACGAGCAAATTTAGTTTCTACTTTAGCTAGTGAAGGAAATTTTACTGTTTTTGCACCAACAAATGTTGCTTTTCAGGAATTATTAGATTCTAATCCTGCTTGGAATACCGTAAATGATATTCCTGTAGAAACTTTAGAAGCTGTTTTACTTTTTCATACTTTAGACTCTAAAGTGATGTCTACAGATTTATCTGACACCTATGTGAACACTTTATCCACAGGACCAAATGGAGAGGCATTATCGTTACAAGTAAAAGTATCTGGGGGTGTTGCTTTTAATGGAGATGCATCACCAACCGCTGTTGATGTTGATGCCACTAATGGCGTTGTTCATGTGATCAATAAAGTAATGTTACCACCCAATGTTGTGACGTTGGCTTTAAACAATGCTGGTTTTACAAGTTTGGTTGCTGCTCTAACAGATAGTAGACATACAACTGATTTTGTATCAGTTTTATCTGGAACGGGACCTTTTACTGTTTTTGCACCAACAAATGATGCTTTTCAAAATTTATTAGATTCTAATTCTGATTGGAATACCTTGGCAGATGTACCCGTTGCTACTTTAGATGCTGTTTTAAAATACCATGTTGTAAACGGATTAAATGTGCAAGCAGATCAACTAACTAATGGTGCTGTACCTGTTATTGGTGGCAGTATTACAGTAGATTTATCTAATGGTGCTCAAATAAAAACTACAAGTAATCAAACTGTAAATATATTGGTTGGGGCTGCAACAAATGATGTGCAAGGAACTAATGGTGTAATACATGCAATTGATGCTGTTCTATTACCATAAATAAAAATATAACCCATAAAAAAAGCTGCTTTATGCAGCTTTTTTTATGGGTTTACTTATCTCTAATTAAAGGTAAAGTAGAACATCTTAAAAGACCTTCTTGCTTTGCTATCTCTGAGTATGGCACTTCTTCAACTGTAAATTCATTTTCTCTTAGCCAAGTATTAAGTCTTGTAAAATTTTTTTCAGAAATTATTACATTTTCAGAAATTGAAAACACATTACTGTTCATGTTATACATTTCTTCTTTTGTAATTTCAAATACATTTTCTTTTCCAAAATAATTTAAAAGCCATTCGTACTCTTCCTCAATAAGAAATCCATTTTTATGTAAAATTGCTTTGTCTTTACCTATGGGTTGAAAACAACAATCTAAATGTAATGCATTGTCTTTAGCATTTGTATTCGATTTTCTTAATTCAAAAGATTTTACTGTTTTATGAGGAAATAAGGCTTGTATCGCATTTACAGCTTCTATATTTGTACGAGCCGTAATATAATCTGCATAATCCTTACCTGTGTAAGTTCCAATAAATATGTAATCATTCCATGGCATAACATCCCCACCTTCCACATGGCATTCTGCTGGTAAATGAATTATATTTTCAGGATTAATTTGCTCTAAAACCTCATGTATGGCTTTATATTCTTTTTCTCTATCGGGTAAAATATTTGCTTTAATCAATTTATCATCGATTACAAAAGCAATATCTCTAGAGAATATTTGATTATAATTTTCGATGATTTCTGGTCTAAAAACTTTAACATTATATTTCTCAAAAACTTTAGCAACCCCTTCCATTTCTAAAATCATATTTTCTTCCTTTGGATACGTTCCGGACAAAACATGATGTAAACTTTTTGGATCATAGCAGTCTTCTGGTTTCGGAATAGCTCCATTACTATTTGCAATTCCCAGAACCACAGCTCTTAATTTAGCTGTTTCGTTTTTAACATTAAGTTTTAACATATCATTAAAATTATAAAAAAAGCCTCATAAATTATGAAGCTTTTTAGTTTTAGTAAAAATAATGTAATTTTTTTTATCTTTTATCAATATCTACAAAAGGTCTTATATTTTCTCCTATATAAATTTGGCGTGGTCTACCAATTGGTTCTTTATTTAACCTCATTTCTTTCCATTGAGCAATCCAACCTGGTAAACGCCCCAAGGCAAACATTACAGTAAACATATCTACAGGAATTCCCATAGCTCTATATATAATTCCTGAATAGAAATCTACGTTTGGATATAGTTTTCTTTCTACAAAATAAGGATCATTTAAAGCCTCTTGTTCTAATCCTCTTGCGATGTTTAAAATAGGATCTTCTACACCCAAATCATTTAAAACTTCATCTGCAGCCACTTTAATAATTTTAGCCCTTGGGTCGAAATTTTTATAAACTCTATGCCCAAAGCCCATTAATCGAAAAGGATCATTTTTATCTTTAGCTTTTGCCATGTATTTTTTAGTATCGCCTCCATCAGCTTTTATCGCTTCCAACATTTCTAAAACTGCCTGATTAGCACCACCATGCAAAGGCCCCCAAAGCGCTGATATACCTGCAGAAAGTGAAGCAAACAAACCGGCATGAGAAGAACCAACTATTCTAACGGTAGAGGTAGAACAATTTTGCTCATGATCCGCATGTAAAATTAGTAATTTATCTAATGCATTCTTAATCACAGGATTTACCTGAAAATCTTCATTAGGCTCTTTAAACATCATGTACATTATATTCTCTACATAGCCCAAAGATTTTTTTCCATAATTTAAATGCAATCCCTTTTTCTTGCGCATCGTCCACCCCACTAGAACAGGAAATTTTGCCAAGATTCTAACGATAGCATTGTACATATCTTCTCTAGACTCTATGTTTACCGAAATAGGATTAAAAGCAGTTAATGCACTTGTTAATGAAGAAAGAACGCCCATGGGATGTGCAGTCTTAGGAAATGCCTCTAAAATTTTTCTAACATCATCATCTACTAATGAATGCGCTTTTATGTCTGAATGAAATTTATCTAATTGCTCTTTATTTGGTAAATCACCAAAAATTAAAGCATAAGAAACTTCTAAAAAATCAGCTTTTTCTGCTAATTGTTCTATAGGATATCCTCTATAACGCAAAATCCCTTTTTCTCCATCTAAAAACGTAATTGCACTTTCACAAGAACCTGTATTTTTAAATCCTGGATCTATCGTAATTATTCCATTGGTTGCATTTCTTAAACTTTTAACATCTATGGCAACTTCATTTTCTGTTCCTTTTATTAAAGGAAATTCAAAAGAATTTTCACCTATTTGCAATTTCGCTATATCCGACATCTATACTGGTTTTTAGAGTTTATTGTATAGCCACGAAGATACCAATTTTTCAAGGATATTAAAAGATGTGTAGCATAGATTTTTAATATTGAAAAATAATTAGGATTGATTTAACAATTCCTTAATAAATTAAGAAAGCCCTACAAAATTGTAAGGCTTTTTGAATATATTTAAGTAGTAAAAACTTCTCTTTGTGTAAAAATGAAATTACAAAGGAAATATGTAATCAATTATAGATTGAACGCATTTTCTTTTGGAAAATAAGCCGTTTCTGCCAACTGTTCTTCTATTCTTAATAATTGATTGTATTTTGCCATTCTATCTGAACGTGAAGCAGATCCAGTTTTAATTTGACCACAATTTAATGCTACTGCCAAATCAGCAATGGTGTTGTCTTCTGTTTCTCCAGATCTATGAGACATTACAGATGTATAACCCGAATTTTTAGCCATATTTACTGCCGCAATAGTTTCTGTTAAGGTACCAATCTGGTTTACTTTAATTAAAATTGAGTTTGCAATTCCGTTTTCAATTCCTCTTGATAAACGCTCAACGTTCGTAACAAATAAATCATCACCTACTAATTGAACTTTATCACCAATTTTCTCAGTTAGGTATTTCCAACCATCCCAGTCATTTTCATCCATTCCATCTTCGATAGAAATAATAGGATATTTACCAGCTAGTTCTGCCAAATAATCTGCTTGTTCTTTACTAGAACGAATCACACCTTTGTCTCCTTCAAACTTTTGGTAATCATATTGGCCATCTACATAAAATTCTGCAGCCGCACAATCTAACGCAATTTTAATTTCTTCTCCAAAAACATATCCTGCATTTGTAACTGCTAGGGCAATGGTTTCAATAGCATCTTCAGTACCCTCTAGAGTTGGCGCAAAACCACCTTCATCACCAACTGCTGTAGATAAATTTCTATCGTGTAAAACTTTCTTTAGATTATGAAAAATTTCAGAACCCATTTGCATTGCTTGAGTAAAAGTTTCAGCTTTAACGGGCATTATCATAAATTCTTGAAATGCAATAGGTGCATCAGAATGTGAACCTCCATTGATTATATTCATCATTGGTAAAGGCAAAGTGTTTGCTGAAACCCCTCCAACATATCTATATAAAGGCATTCCTAACTCATTTGCAGCTGCCTTTGCTACTGCTAAAGAAACACCTAAAATTGCATTTGCTCCTAATTTAGATTTATTTGGTGTTCCATCTAAATCTATCATTAATTGATCAATGGCATTCTGTTCAAATACAGAAACTCCTAAAAGCTCTTCCGCAATGATACTATTTACATTATCCACAGCTTTTAAAACTCCCTTACCCATATAATCCTTACCACCATCTCTCAACTCTACTGCCTCGTGTTCTCCTGTAGAGGCTCCAGAAGGAACTGCGGCTCTACCTAAAACCCCACTTTCTGTGGTTATATCTACTTCGACTGTTGGGTTTCCTCTTGAATCAAATATTTGACGGGCATGAACGTTTATTATAATACTCATTGTATAATTGTTTATTTAATTATTAATTTTAAATCTATATAACTTTTGCTAATTTACAAAATGTAGATAGATTCTAAGAATATGTACTTAATTAATTACGAAAACGTTTGCTATATAAAATAAAAAAACCCACTCAATAAATTGAGTGGGAAAATTGCTATGAAAAAGAATGTGATTTTTCAATCACGTTACAAAGGTAGTACTAATTCTTTATATTTTTTATACTTTTCGTAAAAAAATATAAATATTTTTTTTAAAAGATACAATTGTTATGATAATACTTTCTTTGAAGCCACTATATTCGCCATAAATTGATCAAAAAGATATTCAGAATCATGAGGGCCCGGACTTGCTTCTGGATGATATTGCACGGAAAAAGTATTTTTATTTTTTAAACGTATTCCTGCTACAGTATGGTCATTTAAATGAATATGAGTAATCTCTACATGTTCGTTTGCTTCAGTTTCTTCTCGATTGATGGCGAAACCATGATTCTGGGAAGTAATCTCACCTTTACCCGTTAAGAGATTCTTTACAGGATGATTGATACCTCTGTGACCATTATGCATTTTATAAGTAGAAATACCATTTGCTAAAGCAATTACTTGATGTCCTAAACAGATACCAAATAAAGGTAAATCTCTTTTGATAATTTCTTTTGCTACTTCTTGGGCTTCAATTAAAGGCTCTGGATCTCCAGGTCCATTGGAAATAAAATATCCATCAGGATTAAAAGAAGATAAATCTTCGAAAGAAGCGTTATACGGATACACTTTTACATACGCCCCTCGTTTTACCAAATTCCTAATAATATTCTTCTTAATACCGATATCTAATGCTGAAATTTTGAATTCAGCATTTTCATCACCTACAAAATAAGGTTCTTTGGTAGATACTTTAGAAGCCAATTCTAAACCTTCCATACTTGGAACTTTAACTAACTGCTTCTTTAGAGAATCAATATCATCGATCTCTGTAGATATAATTGCATTCATAGCTCCGTGGTCTCTAATATAAGAAACTAATGCTCTTGTATCCACATCAGAAATAGCAACAATATTATGCTCCATAAACCAATCTTTCAAATTCCCATCAGAATCTACACGTGAATGCGTAAAACTAAAATTTCTACAAATTAACCCCGAAATTTTAATTCCTTCTGACTCAACTTCAAGATCATTAACACCATAATTACCAATGTGTGCATTTGTTGCAACCATTAATTGACCAAAATAAGATGGATCTGTAAATATTTCTTGATACCCAGTCATACCTGTATTAAAACAAATTTCACCTGTTGATGTTCCTTCTATTCCAACTGATTTCCCATAAAAGATTGTTCCATCCGCTAATAAGACTAAAGCCTTTTTTCGTGTTTGATATTTCATTGGTAATTTAATTTTCTTGTTGATGCTGTAAAAATATAAAAAAAGGGATAAACGTAAACGCTTATCCCTTCTATATCATTTAATAAATCTTCATTTTTTACTCTTCAGATTTTTCTTCTGTTGTTGATTCTTCTACTTGAGGAGTTTCTGACTTTTTACTTCTTCCTCTTCTTGTAGTTTTCTTGGCTTTAGTTCCTTTTGGATTATAAATTTCGTTATAATCTACAAGTTCAACCATTGCCATAGGTGCATTATCTCCTTGACGATTTCCTAATTTGATAATACGAACATACCCTCCTGGTCTATCTGCAACTTTTACAGATATTTCTCTGAACAATTCTGTAACTGCAAACTTATCACGTAAATAAGAAAAAACAACACGTCTATTGTGCGTAGTATCCGATTTAGACTTTGTAATTAACGGCTCCACAAAAACTCTTAACGCTTTTGCTTTTGCAACTGTTGTGTTAATACGTTTATGTTCTATTAGAGAACATGACATATTTGCTAACATCGCTTTTCTGTGCGCTGTCTTTCTTCCTAAATGATTAAATTTCTTTCCGTGTCTCATGACGCTTGTTTTATGCTTTCATCTTGCATCTACCCATTTTGAGGAGCAAAATATGAAAGGTTAATCTCTATCTAATTTGTATTTTGTTAAGTCCATTCCAAAACTTAATCCTTTAACAATAACCAACTCCTCTAATTCTGTTAAAGATTTTTTTCCAAAGTTTCTAAACTTCATTAAATCGCTTTTATTAAAAGAAACTAAATCTCCTAATGTATCCACTTCTGCAGCCTTTAAACAGTTTAAAGCTCTTACAGATAAATCCATATCGATTAATCTAGTTTTTAATAATTGACGCATATGCAATGACTCTTCATCATATGTTTCTGTCTGTGCAATTTCATCTGCCTCTAAAGTGATACGCTCATCAGAGAATAACATAAAGTGATGGATTAAAATTTTTGCAGCTTCTGTTAATGCATCCTTTGGATTAATTGAACCATCCGTATCGATATCGAAAACTAATTTTTCATAATCCGTTTTTTGCTCTACACGAAAATTCTCGATTGCATATTTTACATTTTTAATCGGAGTGTATATAGAATCTGTAAAGATCGTTCCTATCGGTGCTGATGATTTTTTATTCTCTTCAGCAGGAACAAATCCTCTTCCTTTTTCTATAGTAATTTCTGCGTTTAATTTTACAGATTGTTCCATGTTACAAATAACTAAATCAGGATTCAAAACTTGAAAACCTGAAATAAATTTCTGTAAATCTCCCGCAGTAAACTGCTCTTGACCAGAAATTGAAACAGAGACAGTTTCCCTGTCTGTTTCCTCTATTTGCTTCTTAAAACGAACTTGCTTTAAGTTTAAAATTATTTCTGTAACATCCTCTACAATACCACTAATAGTAGAAAATTCATGTTCTACACCGTCTATTCTTAAAGAGGTTATTGCAAAACCTTCTAAAGAAGACAAAAGTACTCTTCTTAAGGCATTACCAACAGTTAAACCAAAACCTGGTTCTAAAGGTCTGAATTCAAATCTACCAGTAAAATCTGTAGATTCAATCATTATTACTTTATCGGGCTTTTGAAAATTTAATATTGCCATAGTAGGTATTTAAGTATTATTTAGAATATAATTCTACGATTAATTGTTCTTTAATATTCTCTGGGATTTGTAATCTTTCCGGAACTTTAACAAAAGTACCTTCTTTCTTATCAGCATTCCAAGTTAACCATTCGTATACATTACTGTTAGAAGCCAATGCATTTTCAATAGCTATTAATGATTTAGATTTTTCTCTAACTGCCACTACATCTCCTTCTTGTAAACTATAAGATGGGATATTCATAATTTCTCCATTTACAGTAATATGTCTGTGAGATACTAATTGACGCGCTCCGCTGCGTGAGTTAGAAATACCCATTCTATAAACAACGTTGTCTAAACGAGCTTCACATAATTGTAATAAGATTTCACCAGTAATTCCTTGAGAAGCTGATGCCTTTTTAAACAAATTACTAAATTGACGCTCCAATATACCATACGTATACTTTGCTTTTTGCTTCTCCATTAATTGAGTAGCATATTCTGATTTTTTTCCTCTTCTTCTTGCATTTCCATGCTGTCCTGGAGGGAAATTTCTTTTTTCGAAATTTTTATCTTCTCCGAAGATTGCCTCGCCAAATTTACGAGCAATTTTAGTTTTTGGTCCTGTATATCTTGCCATTTCTTTGTTATTATAGATAGGGATTATGAATTAAGGCTTACTCCTTCGATAATCTTTATCCCATCAAGTTAAAATAATTAATTAAGGAACTGAATGAAATTCAGATTAAACTCTTCTTCTTTTCGGTGGACGACATCCATTATGAGGAATTGGTGTTACATCAATAATTTCTGTAACTTCAATACCTGAATTATGAATAGATCGAATAGCAGATTCTCTACCATTACCTGGTCCTTTTACGTAAACTTTTACCTTACGTAAACCTGCTTCTTTTGCAACATTTGCACAATCTTCTGCTGCCAATTGAGCTGCATATGGAGTGTTCTTTTTAGAACCTCTAAAACCCATTTTACCCGCAGATGACCAAGAAATAACATCACCCTTTTTATTTGTTAAAGAAATAATAATGTTATTAAAAGATGCAGTTACATGCGCTTCTCCTATTGCATCAATAATTACTTTACGTTTTTTTGCACTTGCTTTCGCCATAATTTTTCAGTTTTAGTAATTTAGTTTTCTAACTTTATAGTTTACCTATTATTAGATCTTTATTACCCTATCTAACTTATTTTTTCTTGTTCGCAACAGTTTTTCTCTTCCCTTTTCTAGTACGAGAATTGTTCTTTGTTCTTTGTCCTCTTAAAGGAAGACCTAATCTATGACGAATTCCTCTTTGGCAACCAATATCCATCAATCGTTTGATGTTTATTTGCACCTCAGAACGTAATTCACCTTCAATAGTGAAAGAACCCACTTGCTCCCTAATTGCTGCGATTTGATCATCAGTCCAGTCTTGAACTTTAATACTTTCGTCAACTTTTGCGTCTGCTAAAACTTTTTTAGCTCTGCTGTTTCCTATACCAAAGATGTAAGTTAAAGCGATAACACCTCTTTTATTCTTTGGAATATCAATACCTGCTATTCTTGCCATTACCCTTGTCTTTGTTTAAATCTAGGATTTTGTTTATTAATTACATATAATCTACCCTTTCTGCGCACTATTTTGCAGTCGGCACTTCTTTTTTTTATTGATGCTCTAACTTTCATCTGCTTTGTATTTTAGTATCTGTAAGTAATTCTTGCTTTTGATAAATCATAGGGACTCATTTCTAACTTTACCTTATCTCCCGGTAATAATTTAATATAATGCATACGCATTTTACCCGAAATGTGTGCCGTTACAATATGTCCGTTTTCTAATTCCACACGAAACATTGCATTAGACAATGCTTCTGTAATAGTTCCGTCTTGTTGAATTGCTGATTGCTTAGCCATATTATTTATTCGATTTTCTGTTGCTATTTCCCGCTTTCATTAAACCATCATAATGACGATTTAACAAATACGAATTAATCTGTTGCAACGTATCAATTGCAACACCAACCATTATTATTAATGAAGTACCACCATAAAACATAGCCCAACTTTGTTGCACTCCAAACTGAACTACAATTGCTGGAAGGATCGATAATGCTGCCAAAAATACTGATCCTGGGAACGTAATTCTAGAAAGCACAGAATCTAATCTATCTGCAGTATCCTTACCTGGTCTAATTCCTGGTATAAAACCACCGCTTCTCTTTAAATCATCTGCCATTTTATTCGTTGGAATCGTAATAGCCGTGTAAAAGAAACTGAAAATAATAATTAACAATGCAAAAATAACATTGTAACCAAGACCATTAATATCTTGTAAACTTGCGATTACAGGAAATTTTTGAGCCAAAGCAACTGGTAAAAACATAATTGCCTGAGCAAATATAATTGGCATAACCCCAGCCGCATTCAATTTCAAAGGAATATAATCCCTCGATCCAGCAACATTTTGTATGTTACCTGCAACTGTTCTTCTGGCATACTGCACAGCTATCTTTCGAACCGCCGTAACTAATAGCACAGTTAATAAAATTACCACAAACCAAACTATAATTTCCAGCAATACCATCATTAATCCTCCAGCACCCGCATTTGTTGTTTTCGCAACAAATTCTTGCAAAAATGCTGATGGAAAATTAGCAATAATACCTACCGTAATCAATAATGAAATACCATTACCAACACCTTTGTCTGTAATACGCTCTCCTAACCACATGGCAAAAATAGTACCTGCTGTTAAAATGATGATAGATGATATCCAAAAAGTTGGACCACTTACTAAAAAAGCCTCGGGTCCTAAACCGAACTGAGTTTTAATAGCAGTAATATACGTTGGCGCTTGCACCAATGTAATACCAATGGTTAACCATCTTGTAATTTGTGTAATTTTTTTTCGTCCACTTTCTCCATCCTTTTGTAGTTTTTGTAAATATGGAACCGCAATGCCCATTAATTGAACTACAATAGATGCAGAAATATACGGCATTATTCCAAGTGCCATAACTGACGCTCTAGAAAATGCTCCTCCTGTAAATGCATTTAATAAAGCTAAAATACCTGTTCCAGTACTTTCTTTTAAAGCTGCTAATTCTAGTGGATCTATTCCAGGTAAAGGAACAGACGCCATAAAACGATATACAGCAATTAAACCGACAGTAAGAAGAATTTTATTTTTCAATTCCTCAATACTAAAAATGTCTTTTAACTTATTAATTAAATTCATCATTTAGGTTCTTATAAAGTAACCGCTTCTCCTCCAACAGCTTCAATAGCCGCTTTTGCAGTTGCAGTAAATTTATGTACAGTTATATTTAATTTAGCTTTTAACGCTCCATTTCCTAATATTTTTACTAGGTCATTTTTACCTACTAAACCAATAGAAATTAAAATGTCTAAATTAACTGTATCCGTTATTTTTCCGCTCTCAACTAAAGACTGTAATTTATCCAAGTTGATGCCTTGATACTCTTTACGATTAATGTTCGTGAAACCGAATTTAGGAACACGTCTTTGAAGTGGCATTTGTCCTCCTTCAAAACCTATCTTTTTAGAATAACCAGAACGAGATTTCTGTCCATTGTGTCCTCGCGTAGCGGTACCACCTTTTCCAGAACCTTCACCACGTGCAATTCTTTTTTCCTTTTTAACGGAACCTTTTGCCGGTGTTAAATTATGTAAACTCA
This sequence comes from Polaribacter litorisediminis, assembly GCF_019968605.1. Taxonomy (NCBI): domain Bacteria; kingdom Pseudomonadati; phylum Bacteroidota; class Flavobacteriia; order Flavobacteriales; family Flavobacteriaceae; genus Polaribacter; species Polaribacter litorisediminis. The sequence goes on along the minus strand of NZ_CP082966.1, from coordinate 326,685 downwards.
TTTTTTTAAATATCTTATTTAATTTCTTCGAAAGAAACTAAGTGTTTAACTGTATTTACCATACCAATTATAGAAGGAGTTGCCTCATGTTCTACCGATTGGTGCATTCTACGTAAACCTAATGCCTCTAAAGTTCTCTTTTGATTCTGAAGACGCCCGATTTGACTTTTAATTTGTGTAACTTTAATTCTTGCCATCGTTCTTAGATTTAACCGTTAAATACTTTTTCTAAAGAAACTCCTCTCTGCTTTGCAATAGATGCGGCGCTGCGCAATTGCAATAATGCATTAAATGTAGCCTTTACTGCATTGTGAGGATTAGATGAACCCTGTGATTTCGATAATACATCATGTATACCCACAGATTCTAAAACAACACGAACAGCACCACCAGCTATAACCCCTGTACCAGGAGATGCAGGTTTAATGAAAATTTTAGCACCACCAAACTTTCCTTTTTGCTCATGAGGTAATGTTCCATCTAAAATAGGAATTCTTACTAAATTTTTCTTTGCATCTTCAACCGCTTTCGCTATTGCCGAAGAAACATCTTTAGATTTACCCAATCCGTGTCCGACTACTCCATTACCATCTCCAACAACAACAATTGCAGAGAATCCAAATGCTCTACCACCTTTTGTTACTTTGGTAACACGTTGTACACCCACTAATTTATCTACAAGCTCTAACCCACTTGGCTTAACTCTTTCTACGTTTTTATAACCTTGCATAATTTCTTAAAATTTTAAACCAGCTTCTCTTGCAGCTTCTGCTAATACTTTAACTCTACCATGGTATAAATAACCATTTCTATCGAAAGCAATTGTTTCTATTCCTGCTTTAGCAGCTTTTTCAGCAATTGATTTACCAACTGATGCAGCGGCCTCTACTTTTGTAGTTGCTTTTATATCTTTATCTCTTGATGAAACTGAAGCTAAAGTAACTCCATTTACATCATCTACCAATTGCACGTATATTTCCTTGTTACTTCTATAAACCGATAATCTAGGTTTTGTAGCCGTACCTGAAATAATCTTTCTGATTCTACGTTTAATTCTAGTTCTTCTTTGTAGCTTTGATAATGCCATAATACTATATATTATGCAGATTTACCTGCTTTTCTTCTTAATATTTCACCAACAAACTTAACTCCTTTTCCTTTGTAAGGCTCTGGAGCTCTGAAAGAACGAATCTTTGCAGCAACTTGACCAACTAATTGTTTGTCAAATGAAGATAATTTAATGATCGGGTTTTTCCCTTTCTCAGATATTGTTTCAACTTTTACTTCCGGAGCAACTTCTAAAACGATATTATGAGAGAAACCTAAAGCTAAATCTAACTTTTGTCCTTGATTTGATGCTCTATAACCTACACCAACCAATTCTAAATCTTTAGTCCAACCTTTACTTACACCTTCGATCATATTAAAAATCAAAGCTCTCATTAAACCATGTTGTGCTTTATGGTCTTTACTTTCTGATGCCCTATCTAAAGTGATAATGCCATCTTGAATCTCTACTGTAATTCCGTTAGAAATAGTTTGCGTTAATTCACCTAACTTCCCTTTTACGGTTACAACATTATCTTTTACGCTTACATCTACACCTTGTGAAATGCTAACGGGATTTTTTCCTATTCTACTCATTTCTTAAGATTTAATAAACGTAACATAAAACTTCTCCTCCAACATTTTCTTGACGTGCTTTTTTGTTCGTCATCACACCTTTTGATGTAGAAACGATAGCAATTCCAAGACCATTTAATACCCTTGGCATTTCTGTAGAGCCAACATACTTACGTAATCCTGGCGTACTGATGCGCTGAATTTTTCTAATTACTGACTCTTTTGTTTCTTTGTCATACTTTAAAGCTATCTTGATGGTTCCTTGAACTTTATCATCATTAAACTGATAACTTAAAATATACCCTTGATCAAACAAAATTTTAGTCATTTCCTTCTTCAAATTTGAAGCTGGAATTTCTACTACTCTGTGTCCTGCAGCGATTGCATTTCTTACTCTAGTAAGAAAATCCGCGATTGGATCTGTATACATATTTATTTAAATTGCGACTACGGTTTTCAACTACCTCTATTTACCTACAGATCTCTCTGTGATAATCGAACCTATAATCAGTTAAAATTCTACTACTCAAAAAAAATAGAGCGTGCAAAGATACACATTCTATTTTTATTTATAAGGTTTATTATTGATAACTACCAACTTGCCTTTTTAACACCAGGAATTAATCCTTGGTTTGCCATTTCTCGAAAAGTAACACGAGATAAACCAAACTGACGCATATATCCTTTTGGACGCCCAGTTAACTTACATCTATTGTGTAATCTAATAGGTGAAGCGTTTTTTGGTAATTTCTGCAATGCATCATAATCTCCAGCTTCTTTTAAAGCTTTTCTTTTTTCCGCATATTTTGCAACAATTCGCTCTCTTTTGCGCTCACGCGCTTTCATTGATTCTTTAGCCATTTATTAATTTTTTTTGAATGGTAAACCTAATTCTCCTAACAATGACTTCGCTTCCTTATCAGTATCTGCAGATGTTACAAACGTAATATCCATACCGTTAATTTTTTTCACTTGGTCAATATTAATTTCTGGATAAATGATTTGTTCAGTAATTCCTAAATTGTAATTACCTCTACCATCAAACCCATTAGCCTTAATTCCGTTAAAGTCTCTTACACGCGGTAACGAAGCTGTTACTAATCTATCTAAAAATTCATACATTTTATCTCCACGTAAAGTAACTTTAACACCAATAGGCATCCCCTTACGCAACTTAAATGCTGCAATATCTTTTTTAGACATGGTAGAAACTGCTTTTTGACCTGTAATTTTAGTCAATTCTTCTAACGCGTAATCTATTAATTTCTTATCTGCAATAGCAGCACCCACACCTTTAGAAATAACTATTTTTTCTAATTTAGGCACCTGCATTACATTCTTATAACTGAATTCTTCAGTAAGAGCCTTTATAACTCTCTCTTTATATTCCGATTTTAACCTTGGTACGTAACTCATGATTATTATTATTTTTTAGTTTTCTTAGAGATTCTAGTTTTAGTATCTCCATCAACTTTATAACCTACTCTTACAGCCACACCATCTTCTACTAACATTAAGTTAGAAACATGCAAGGAAGCTTCTTTTTTTACAATACCACCTTGAGGACTCTGAGCGCTAGGTTTTGTGTGTTTCGAAACTAAATTCACACCTTCTACCAATACTCTATCCTTATCCTTAATAATTTGTAAGACTTTTCCTTCAGACCCTTTATGATCTCCTGCGATTACTTTTACAGTATCTCCTGATTTAATTTTGAACTTCTTCATCTTTATATAATGATTTAAAGCACTTCAGGTGCCAATGATACAATTTTCATGAATTGTTTCTCACGAAGCTCACGAGCCACAGGACCAAATACACGAGTTCCTCTCATTTCCTCAGTAGGATTCAAAAGTACACAAGCGTTATCATCAAACCTGATATACGATCCGTCTTTACGTCTAACTTCTTTCTTTGTCCTTACAACAACTGCTCTAGATACTTGACCTTTTTTTACAGTTCCGTTAGGAGTAGCAGATTTAACAGATACCACAATCTTGTCTCCAATACTTGCGTAACGTTTTTTTGTTCCTCCCAAAACTCTAATTACTAAAACTTCTTTTGCTCCAGTATTATCTGCGACTTTTAATCTTGATTCTGTCTGTAACATATTATTTAGCTCTTTCTAGGATTTCTACTAATCTCCAACGTTTTGATTTACTCATAGGTCTTGTTTCCATGATCCTAACAGTATCTCCTTCGTTGCAATCATTCTTTTCGTCGTGTGCAACGTACTTCTTAGTCTTTAATACGAACTTTCCGTACATTGGGTGCTTTACTCTTTTAGTTTCTGCAACTACAATAGATTTCTCCATTTTATTGCTAGATACAACACCAATTCTCTCTTTTCTAAGATTTCTTTTTTCCATCTTTAAAACTGACTATAGAATTATTGTAATTCTCTTTTTGTTAATTCTGTTGCAATTCTTGCTACAGTTCTTCTTAAACCTCTCAATTGCAACGGGTTCTCCAGAGGAGTAATTGCGTGAGCCATTTTAAGATCAGTATAATTCTTTTGCAACGCTCCATGCTTCTCTTTAAGATCTGCCATAGATAATTCTTTTACTTCTGATTGTTTCATTCTCTTTAGAATTATACGTTAATATCAAAATCTCTTGCGATCACAAACTTCGTTCTTACCGGAAGTTTTTGTGCTGCTAAACGTAAAGCTTCTTTCGCCACATTCATTGGTACTCCACCAACTTCAAACAAAATTCTACCTGGTTTGATTACTGCAACGAAATGATCTGGTGCTCCTTTACCTTTACCCATCCTTACTTCTAATGGTTTCTTAGTGATAGGCTTGTCTGGAAATACTTTTATCCATAATTGACCTTCCCTTTTCATATGACGAGTTGCCGCGATACGAGCTGCTTCTATTTGACGAGAAGTCAACAAGTTTTGATCTATGGATTTGATACCAAACATTCCGTTAGAAAGCTGATTTCCCCTACCAGAGATCCCTGTCATATTTCCCTTCGACTTCTGTACCTTACGGTATTTTACTCTTTTTGGCTGTAACATTTTTAATTTTCTGGTTTAAAAATTATTTTCTTCTACGAGGTTGCTGACGTTTAGATCTATCACCACCACCTTTATTACCAGATTGTTTTTTAGACAAACCAACTAACGGAGATAATTCTCTCTTTCCATAAACCTCACCTTTCATAATCCATACTTTTATACCTAATCTTCCGTAGGTAGTATGAGCTTCTACAAGTGAATAATCAATATCTGCTCTAAAAGTAGATAATGGAATTCTTCCTTCTTTAAAGTGCTCTGAACGCGCCATCTCTGCTCCGTTTAAACGACCTGAAATTTGAATTTTAATTCCTTCAGCGTTCATTCTCATCGTAGCTTGGATCGCCATTTTAATAGCTCTCTTATAAGAAATTCTATTTTCTATTTGACGAGCAACACTTGTTGCCACTAATTTTGAATCCAATTCTGGACGCTTAATTTCGAAAATATTAATCTGAACTTCTTTCCCTGTAATTTTCTTAAGCTCCTCTTTTAACTTATCTACCTCTTGACCACCTTTTCCGATAATAATACCAGGTCTAGCAGTAGTGATAGTAACGGTTACAAGTTTTAAAGTACGCTCTATAATTACTCTTGATACACTTGCTTTTGTTAATCTAGCATGAATATACTCTCTTATCTTATAATCTTCGGCAATTTTGTCTCCGTAGTCATTACCACCATACCAGTTAGACTCCCAACCTCTGATGATTCCTAAACGATTTCCAATTGGATTTGTTTTTTGTCCCATTTCTACTTAGATTAATTACTTAAATTTTTACTACCTAACTCTAAAGTAACGTGATTAGAACGCTTACGAATTCTATGCGCACGTCCTTGCGGAGCTGGTCTTAATCTTTTTAACATTCCTGCACTATCAACGCAGATAGATTTCACAAATAATCCAGCATCTTCAATCGATGCATCCTCATTTTTAGCTTGCCAGTTTGCGATTGCAGACAATAACAACTTCTCTAAATTGATTGATGCTTCTTTAGGACTGAACTTTAAGATTTGTAAAGCTTTTTCAACTTCTACTCCTCTAACCTGATCTGCTACCAAACGCATTTTTCTTGGTGACGTAGGACAGTTAGTAAGCTTTGCGAAAGCACGGTGCTTTCTATCTGCCTTTAACTGATCTGCCATATTTTTTTTACGAACTCCCATTGCCTACTATTTTTTACCTTTATTTTTTGCACCAGCGTGTCCTCTAAAAGAACGAGTTGGTGAAAATTCGCCTAACTTATGCCCTACCATGTTTTCAGTAACGTATACCGGTACAAACTGACGTCCGTTGTGAACAGCAATTGTTTGTCCCACAAAATCTGGAGTAATCATACTTGCCCTAGACCAAGTTTTAATCACAGTTTTGCTTCCAGCATCTACATTAGCTAAAACTTTTTTCTCTAATTTATAGTGAACGTAAGGTCCTTTTTTTAGTGATCTTGCCATAACTTATTATTTCTTTCTACGTTCTAAAATATACTTATTACTTGCCTTGGTTTTAGATCTAGTCTTAAATCCTTTAGCAGGAATACCATTTCTAGATCTTGGATGACCACCTGAAGCACGTCCTTCACCTCCACCCATTGGGTGATCTACAGGATTCATTCTAACAGCGTTCACTCTTGGTCTTCTTCCTAACCATCTTCTTCTACCTGCTTTACCAGATACTAAAAGTTGATGATCTGAATTAGAAACAACACCGATTGTAGCCAAACAAGTTAACAAGATTAATCTTGTTTCTCCTGAGGGCATTTTTACCGTTGCATATTTACCATCTCTTGCCATTAATTGCGCAAAAGAACCCGCCGAGCGTGCCATAACAGCACCCTGACCTGGACGTAACTCAATACATGAAATTGTAGTTCCTAAAGGAATTTCACTTAAAGGCATTGTATTTCCGATTTCTGGAGCAATCCCTGATCCTGAAATAACTGACTGCCCTACTTTTAAACCGTTTTGTGCAATTACATAACGTTTTTCTCCATCAACATAACTTAATAGTGCAATAAATGCAGTACGATTTGGATCGTATTCTATTGTTTTTACTGTTGCAGGAATACCGTTTTTATCTCTTTTAAAATCGATAATACGATATCTTTGCTTATGACCACCTCCTATGTTACGAGTTGTCATTCTACCTTGACTGTTTCGACCTCCAGATCTTTTTTTCGGAGCAAGTAAACTTTTCTCCGGCTTATCAGTTGTAATGGTGTCGAATCCATTTACAACTCTAAAACGCTGACCTGGTGTTATTGGTTTTAATTTTCTAACTGACATGTTGTCTTTTCTTAAAGATTGTTATAAAAATCAATACTTTCCCCTTCTGCTAACTGAACGATTGCTTTTTTATATCCGCTCTTAATACCCGTTACTAAACCTTTTTTAGTAAACTTGGTATTTCTTTGAATTGGATAATTTAAAGTTTTCACACTTGAAATAGAAACTCCGTACGCTGATTCAACAGCACTTTTGATTTCTAGCTTATTAGCTTTTTTATCTACAACAAACGTATAACGATTAAATAATTCACTATCGTTTGTAGCTTTTTCGGTAATAATAGGTTTTATTAAAATACTCATTTCGAATCCCTATTTGATTAAGTTTGTATTAATACCCTCTAAAGAGCTTTCAGTAATTACAATCTTATTGGCATTTAAAACGCCATAAGTATTTAATTCTGAAGCTTTCAAAACTTTAGAGTTTTTAAAGTTACGTGATGATAAATACACATTTGTATTTTCATTATCTAAAACGAATAAAGATTTTTTAGCATCTAATTGTAAAGCTTTTAATACCTCTACAAAGTTCTTAGTCTTTGGAGTATCAAAATTAAAATCTTCAATTATTACTAAATTATTATCGTTTGCTTGAATACTTAAAGCAGATAAACGCGCTAAACGCTTTAAACTTTTATTCAATTTAAAAGAATAACTTCTAGGTCTTGGTCCGAACATACGTCCTCCACCTCTAAAAACACCAGACTTGATAGAACCTGCTCTTGCAGTACCAGTTCCTTTTTGTTTTTTAATTTTTCTTGTAGATCCACTAATTTCTGCTCTCTCTTTAGATTTATGAGTTCCTTGACGTTGATTTGCCAAATACTGCTTTACATCTAAATAAATAGCATGATCATTAGGCTCTATTCCGAATACATCTTTAGAAAGTTCCACTTCCCTACCTGTATCTTTTCCTGTAATATCTAAAACTGCTACTTTCATTATTTCTGAATAGTTACAAAAGCATTTTTGTGACCAGGAATAGCTCCTTTAACAACAAGTAAGTTCTTTTCAGCAACTACTTTTAACACTTTTAAGTTTTGTACTTTCACTTTATCTCCACCCATTCTTCCTGCCATGCGCATTCCTTTGAATACTCTAGCTGGATACGATGCAGCACCAATAGAACCCGGAGCTCTTAAACGATTATGCTGACCGTGAGTAGCTTGTCCTACCCCCGCAAAACCATGACGTTTTACAACACCTTGAAATCCTTTACCTTTTGACACTCCAGATACATCAACAAATTCTCCTTCAGTAAAAAAATCTACTGTGATAGAATCTCCTAATTTATACTCTTGATCAAATCCTTGAAATTCAACGACTTTCTTTTTAGCAGTGGAGCCAGCTTTTTTAAAGTGACCGTCTAACGCTTTGTTAGAACTCTTCGCCTTTTTGTCATCGAAACCAAGCTGCAACGCATTGTAGCCGTCAACCTCTTCGGTTCTGACTTGGGTAACAACGCAAGGACCTGCTTCGATTACTGTACAAGGAATATTCTTCCCGTTTTCATCAAATAAGCTGGTCATTCCAATCTTTCTTCCTATTAACCCAGACATTTTGTTAATTTTTTAGACGATAAACCTTTTGTTCAGCGCGTCTATTAATATTTATTTTTTGAAACCAATGTTTCTGTAAATCCTTTGAGTTTTGGTCAAAAAAAACAGCGTAAAACAAATTCAACGCTGATTTTGTTTTTTCCGTTTTTCCTTCGCGAAACGCTCTGGACATGTTACTATTTTTGAAATGAATCCAAAAATAGCGCACCCGTACTCTCATTCGGGTTGCAAAAGTATTAAAAACTTTCGGTTTAACAAAATTAAACCGAAAGTTAGTTTAAATACTTTATGTATTAGAGACTTTGAAACAGTCTTTAAGCCACAATTCACTAAAATATTTAGCTTACTTATACCTTAATCTCAACTTCAACCCCACTTGGCAACTCTAATTTCATTAAAGCATCAATAGTTTTTGAAGAAGAACTATAAATGTCTAATAATCTTTTATAAGAAGCTAATTGAAATTGCTCTCTAGATTTTTTGTTTACGTGCGGTGATCGTAATACGGTAAAAATCTTTTTGTGTGTTGGTAATGGTATTGGTCCGTTTACGACAGCACCTGTACTCTTTACCGTCTTTACAATCTTTTCAGCAGATTTATCTACTAAATTGTAATCGTAAGACTTTAATTTTATTCTAATTTTTTGACTCATCTTGTATTATTTAGTAGGTTACCCTTTTGCTTTAGCGATTACTTCTTCTGAAATATTGGATGGAGTTTCTGCATAGTGAGAAAATTCCATCGTAGAAGTTGCTCTACCAGAAGACATTGTTCTTAATGCCGTTACATAACCAAACATTTCAGATAAAGGAACGATAGCTTTCACTACTTTAGCTCCTGCTCTATCCGACATGTCGTTTACTTGACCTCTTCTTCTATTTAAATCACCAACAATATCACCCATGTTTTCTTCTGGAGTTAAAACTTCCAATTTCATCAAAGGCTCCATAATTTTTGCTTTTGCAGATTTAGCAGAAGCTTTATAACCCATTTTTGCTGCTAATTCAAAAGATAAGGCATCAGAATCCACTGCGTGAAAAGAACCATCCCTTAAGGTAACTTTCATTGAATCCATTTCATACCCCGCTAAAGGTCCGTTTTTCATTGCCTCTTTAAATCCTTTTTCTACAGACGGCACAAATTCTCTAGGAACGTTACCACCTTTTATCACAGATTCAAATTGTAATCCTTGAACACCTTCATCGGCTGGTTCAATTGTAAAAACAATATCAGCAAACTTACCACGACCCCCTGATTGCTTCTTGTAGATTTCTCTATGATCCGCGGATGCCGTAATAGCTTCTTTATATTCTACTTGTGGTTGTCCTTGATTTACTTCAACTTTAAACTCACGTCTTAAACGATCTACAATTACATCTAAATGTAATTCACCCATTCCAGAAATAATTGTTTGACCTGAAGCTTCGTCTGAACGTACTGTAAAAGTAGGGTCTTCTTCAGCTAATTTACCAAGTCCGATTCCTAATTTATCAACATCTGCTTTTGTTTTAGGTTCAACAGCAATACCAATAACTGGGTCTGGAAAATCCATAGACTCTAAAACTAACGGAAATTTCTCAGCTGTTAAAGTATCTCCTGTCTTAATAGATTTAAAACCTACTGCTGCACCAATATCTCCAGCCTCGATATAATCGATAGCATTTTGTTTGTTGGCATGCATTTGGTAGATTCTAGAAATACGTTCTTTCTTACCAGAACGATTATTTAGCACATAAGAACCTGCATCTAAACGACCAGAATATGCTCTAAAAAATGCTAAACGCCCCACAAAAGGATCTGTAGCAATTTTAAATGCTAACGCTGCAAATGGTTCATTTACATTTGGCTTACGTAATTCTTCTTTTTCCGTATCTGGATTAACCCCTATAATACCTTCTTTATCCATTGGCGAAGGTAAATAACGACATACAGCATCTAATAAAAACTGTACTCCTTTGTTTTTAAACGCAGAACCACAAATCATAGGAATTATAGCCATATCCATAACAGCAGCTCTCAATGCAGCATGCACTTCGTCTTCTGTTATAGAATCTTCATCTTCCATGAATTTTTCTAAAAGATTCTCGTCATAACTTGCAACTTCTTCAATTAGAAGCGCACGATATTTTCGAGCCTCAGCCTTTAATTCTTCAGGAATTTCGATTACATCAAAAGTTGCACCTTGCGTTTCATCATGCCATATAATAGCACGATTTTTTACTAAATCAACAATACCTTTAAAGTTTTCTTCGTCACCAATGTTTAAAACGATTGGCACCGCGTTTGACTTCAACATATCTTTTACTTGCTGACAAACCATCATAAAATCTGACCCTTGACGATCCATTTTATTCACAAAGCCAATTCTTGGTACTTTGTAGTTATCCGCAAGCCTCCAGTTAGTTTCTGATTGTGGCTCAACACCATCAACTGCAGAAAATAAGAAAACTAATCCATCTAACACACGTAAAGACCTATTTACCTCAACAGTAAAGTCTACGTGTCCTGGAGTATCAATTATATTAAAGTGATAATCCTTTGTTTCTGGAAGAATCTGTGCATTTTCTTTAGGAAACTGCCAAGAACAAGTGGTTGCAGCAGAAGTAATTGTAATACCTCTTTCCTGCTCTTGCTCCATCCAGTCCATTGTCGCTGCTCCATCATGTACCTCTCCAATTTTATGAGAAACGCCTGTATAGAACAATACACGTTCTGTTGTTGTGGTTTTACCAGCATCAATATGTGCTGCAATACCAATATTTCTTGTATATTTTAAATCTCTAGCCATTTCTATTAAAATCTAAAGTGTGAGAACGCTTTGTTCGCTTCTGCCATTTTGTGAGTATCTGTACGTTTTTTAACAGCAGCACCCTCTTCCTTAGCAGCAGCTAAAATTTCGGCAGCTAAACGCTGCGCCATTGTTTTTTCGTTTCTCTTACGAGTGTACAAAATTAACCACTTAATAGCCATAGATACTTTACGATCTGGTCTAATTTGCATTGGAATTTGAAATGTTGCACCACCTACTCTACGAGATCTTACTTCTACGTGAGGCATCACATTAGACAAACCGTCTTTCCAAATTTCTAAAGCCGATTTCTCTTCGCCTTCTCCTTTTCTTTCTTCTATGATGTCTAACGCATCATAAAACACTTTGAACGCTACAGACTTCTTACCACTCCACATTAAGTTATTAACAAAACGTGTTACTAACTGATCGTTAAACTTTGGATCTGGTAATAAGACTCTTTTTTTTGCTGCTCTTTTTCTCATGTCTTCTTTTGAGTTTTTTTAGTTTTAGCTACAACGTGTATATTTAGATTTATTTTCTAAAAATTAATACAACACTTCACAACCTTTAAACTTGATTTACTTCTTTGGACGTTTAGCTCCGTATTTTGATCTACGTTGCGTTCTTCCTTCAACTCCCGCGGTATCTAAAGCGCCACGAACTACGTGATACTTTACACCTGGCAAGTCTTTAACTCTTCCACCTCTAACTAATACTATCGAGTGCTCTTGTAAGTTATGTCCTTCTCCTGGAATGTATGCATTTATCTCATTACCATTTGTCAATCTAACTCTGGCAACTTTACGCATTGCTGAATTAGGTTTCTTTGGTGTTGTAGTATAAACACGTGTACAAACTCCACGTCTTTGAGGACAAGACGACAAAGCAGCCGATTTACTCTTCTTAGTTATTTTGGTTCTTCCTTTACGAACTAATTGTTGAATAGTAGGCATACTAAATAATTGCTGTTTTTCGTTTATATTAAACTTTTCTCTTTTTTAAGAGTGCGCAAATGTACAATTAAATTCTAATTATTCCAATACCAGTAAGTTATTTTTTCTTAACAAGAAATTAATCATCATTTTTTGTCATTTTAATTTACTTTTGAACCTATTACTTTTATCTATTTTGAAGCAAAACAAAACTACCTATATATTCATTATCCTTATCTTAATTTCCTTAAAAGGATCTTTTGCACAAGATTTATCTTTAACGATTTCTTCTAAAGATAAAATTGAAGCCCTTATCTTGAATGAAATCAAATACAAAAAGAAGCATCAAGATACCATTAGTATACAGGATGAAATTGATAAAATTTCTAATCATTTAAAAACCATAGGATACTTTTCTAACACTTTTGACACCTTACTAAAAGTACAAAATAGATTTGTTGCTTACTTTTCTTTGGATGCGAAAACAAATAAAGCAGTCCTAAAAATAGATATTGATGCAAGCTATTTATTTGAAGATATGCATATTGAAAATAACCATTTTACAATTTCGATAAACCAGCTTCAAGCAACACTATCAAATCTCTCAAAAAAGCTAGATACGCAGGGTAAATCTTTTTCTAAAGTTCAGTTAAAAAATATAAAGATTATAAACGATACATTATTTGCCGATTTAGAAATCAATTCATCAAAAAAAAGGTTCATCAACAATACAATTATAAAAGGGTATCCAGAGTTCCCGAAATCTTATTTAAAAAAATACTTTCATATTAAATCGAACAGTATTTTTAATCAACAGAAAATTAAAGAAATATCCAGTCTATCTAAGAACATATCTTTTGTTCAAGAAATAAAACCACCTGAAATCTTGTTTACAAAAGATTCCACTACATTGTATTTATATTTAAAAAAGAAAAAGAATAATAGTATTGACGGTCTTGTTAGTTTTGCATCCAAAGAAAATGGAGACGTCTTATTTAACGGAATTATCGACTTAAAACTGAATAACATTTTAAATACCGGAGAACGCCTTGAATTATTTTGGAACAGTATCGGAGACGAAAGACAAGAGTTTAAACTAGGAACTGAAATTCCGTTTATATTTAATTCAGAAATTAGTCCAGAACTTTCATTTACCTTATATAAGCAAGATTCTTCATTTTTAAATACAAAATTTGATTCCAAACTATTTTATAACATCAATTCAAAAATTAAACTTGCCTTCACCTACAATGCAGAATCATCAGAAAAACTTGAAGGACATATTAATAATAACGTAGAAACGTTTCGCAATTATTTTTTTGGTTTTCAATTTAAATATAGCATCCCTAAAAATGATTTCTTTTTTAATAACATTTTTAATTTGGAGGTCAATCCGACTTTTGGAGAAAGAAAAATTAATGAAAACGCTTCTAAACAATTTAAAATTGAAGCAACAATTTCTTATCTCTATGATTTAAATTTTAGAAATAGTTTATTTATTAAGAACGAAACAAGTTATTTAAATTCAGATTCCTATTTAAACAATGAACTCTTCAGAATTGGAGGAGCAAATTCTATAAGAGGTTTCGACGAGCAAAGCATTTTTACGAATCATTACTCATTTTTTAATATTGAATACCGGTTTTTAACTTCTCAAAAATCGTATCTATACTCTATAACCGATATAGGTTTAATCGAAAACAAAACAAACATAGAAAACATTTTAGGAATCGGGCTAGGCTATCTTTTTGCCACGAACAATTCTTTAATAAAATTAAGCACCGTTGTTGGTAAAAATGCCTCGCAAAGTTTTAACCTTAACAACAGTAAATTAATTGTAAGTTGGGTTAGTTTTTTTTAGGATTTCGATACGAATAAGACTATTTCACATAAAACTATACTATATGTATTTTGTTTTAACATTTAATTTTAAATTAAAAACTACAATTAAACCAGTATATTCTTCTTGCAAGGTAATCACAATTCATTTATGAAATCTTGCACAAACAACCTCAACCATACCTATTACAAAACCATTAGTAACAATAGTTTAACAAATTCTTCAACTTACATTTATTCTCAGTTATGAATATAAATTAAATGAACTATCTTCAAATAATTAGGCTTTATTAACAGTTTAATTCTAAAAAATTAACAATAATTAACAATTTTTATTGTGTGTTAGCTAATATTTTTTAATCTTTGGGGCAATTAATTCAAAACTAAAACAAATAATGAAAACAAAGTTAAAAGGAATTCTAACGCTACTACTAGCGTTCGTTGTGCAAATTACCTTTGCACAGGAAAAGACAGTTTCTGGTACTGTATCAGAATCGTCTGGAGTATTACCAGGGGTTAGCGTATCGATAAAAGGTACAACCCAAGGTACGGAAACTGATTTTGATGGAAAATATTCTATTAAAGCCAAAGTAGGAGACATATTAATTTTTAGATACTTAGGATACGAAACTGTTGAAAAAACTGTAGGAACATCTAATATAATTAATGTTTCAATTAAAGAAGGAGCTAATGTATTAGATGAAATTATTGTAACTGGATTAGGTATTTCCAAAAAAGAGAAAGCTATTGGTTATGCAGTGCAGAAAGTCTCTGGAGCAAGTATTGATGAAGCAAAAGAACCAAACATTGTAAACTCTCTACAAGGTAGAATTGCGGGTGTTCAAATTCAAGGAAGTCCTTCTTCATTAGGGGGTTCTTCAAGAATAACTATTCGTGGTTCTAATTCATTTTTAGGAAACAATCAACCTTTATTTATAGTTGATGGGGTTCCAATTAGTAATGCTAGTTACACTTCCCAAGGACAAGCTAATGGTTTTGGTGGAGGAGCTTATGATTATGGTAATGCTGCTGCAGAAATTGATCCATCTAACATACAAACTATGTCTGTTTTAAAAGGTGCTGCTGCTACCTCTATCTATGGATCTAGGGGTGCAAATGGTGTAATTTTAATTACCACTAAATCTGGTAAAAATCAAAAAGGTTTAGGAGTGTCTTTTGACTCAAGTGTTACTTTTGATCAAGTAAGAAACCTAATTCCTATACAAACAACATATGGTGGAGGATCTACCTACAACACTGCCAGTGGATTTAATGAGTTTAACCAAGATGGTGTAAGCTATTTAGCTCCAAATTATGCGAAAGATGGTTCATGGGGCCCTAGATTCGATCCAAATGTTTTGGTAAGACATTGGGATTCTTGGGATCCAGGTTCTAGTAGCTATAAAGAAACAAGACCATGGGTAGCTCCAGAAAACTCTTACGAGAGCTTTTTTAATACAGGGGTTACTTTAATAAACACCGTTGCTCTTTCAGGAGCAGATGAGAAAGGAAGCTTTAGAGCTGGTTATACAAATTTAGATCAAACTGGTGTTACCCCAGAAGGTGCACTTAAAAGAAATACTATTAATTTAAACTCTAATTATAATTTAACTGATAAGTTAAAGGCAAGTGTAGCATTTACCTATGTTAAAACAGAGGCTGAAAACAGAAACGCCACTGGTTACGACAATGCAAACCCAATGCAGGGTTTTACACAATGGTGGCAATCGAATTTAGATGTTGAGAGACTTAGAACTCAACAAAACACCACAGAGGGAAATCAATATACATGGAATCCTAGAGGAATTATAGAAGATAACAATGATAATTTATTATCATTTGATAGTAGACCTAATTTCTTTGATAACCCTTCTTGGGTAAGAGAAAACTATTTACAAGAAGATGTTAGAAACAGAGTTTTTGGTAATGCTAATATTTCATACGCTATTACAGATAAATTATCTTTTACAACTCAATTTGGTACAGATTTTTTTCAATTTAGCAGTAGAGAGGGAATTCCTTTAAGAGGCGTAGGTGCACCTTCATATTCTGAAACAGAAAGAAGATTTCAAGAAACAAACATTGAGGCACGTCTTAATTACAATACTGATATAAACGATGACCTAACTTTTAATGGTTTTGTTGGTGTAAACAGAATGAGAAATTTTCAAAAAAGAACTACTATTTCTACTACAGGAGGGATTGTAGTTGATCGTTTTTTCAATATAGCCAATTCAGCATTAGATCCTACAGCAAATACTTTTGAAAGCTTGAGAGGTATTAATAGTATTTTTGGAAGTGCTTCTTTTGGGTTTAAAGACATGTTATTCTTAGATTTATCAGCAAGAAATGACTGGTCATCTACATTACCTGAAAAAAATAATAGTTACTTCTATCCATCTGCTTCTGTAAGTTTTGCTTTATCAGAAATAGAATCTATTAAAGAAAGTGAAGTTATTAATTTTGCTAAAGTTAGAGCTAGTATAGCACAAGCTGGTAATGATTCAGCGCCATACAGAATTGCTGATGTTTACAATCCAATTAACCCAAACTTTGCTGGTAATACTCTATACAATGTTCCGAATTCGCAACAAAATCCAGATTTGGTGAATGAGTTAACAACGGAAATTGAATTTGGTTTCTTGGTTAAATTGTTAAGAAATAGATTAACAGTAGATGCTGCATATTATAGCAGAACTACAGAAGATCAAATATTTAATGTACCTGTATCTGCAGCTTCTGGTTATACATCTAGATTGCTTAACGCGGGTGAAATGAAAAACTCAGGTTTAGAATTACAAATAAGTGGTACACCAATAAAAAATGAAAACTTCTCTTGGGACTTAAGTTTAAATTTAACAAGTCAAAACAACGAAGTTGTAGAATTACTTAGAGATGAAAATGGAGAAACTTTGGTAGAAAGTATAGGACAAGGTGCTACATGGGCAGCTGATTTAAGAATTCAAGAAGGTTTACCATACATGGCTTTATTTGGTCAAGATTTTGTCTACAATGAAAATGGTGACAGACTTGTTAACAGTGATGGTACATATCAATTTACTAGTGATAGGGTTTATTTAGGGTCAGCTATCGCTGATTGGACTGGTGGTTTTAGTACTGCTTTTAACTACAAAAACTTTACTTTATCTGCTTTATTTGATTTCCAGGTAGGAGGAATTATTCATTCAACTTCATTACAATGGTCTAAATATTCTGGAATGCACCCTGAAACAGTTTCTTATAATGGTGTAGCTGATGTTAGAGCTGACGGATTATTATTACCAGGTGTAAAAGAAAACGGACAACCAAATGACGTAAGAATAGCAGACGTACAAACCTATTATTCAAATACTTTTAGAGTTGCTGCTCCTAACGTTTATGATGCTAGCTTCATTAAATTTAGAGATGTTAGATTGAGTTATAATATACCAGCTAAGATTTTAGCTAAAACACCTTTCAACAGTTTAAGTTTAAGTGCTTTTGGGAGAAACTTAGGTATATTATATTCTGAAGTTCCTTTTATTGATCCTCAAGTTGTAACTAGCTCTGGCAATCAACAAGGTTTAGAGAATGCTCAAATACCACCAACAAGTTCATTCGGATTTAATTTATCTGCAAAATTTTAAAATTTAACACAATGAAAAACATAAAATTATATACTCTTTTAATCTTATCAATTGCTCTATTTTATAAGTGTGATGATGGTTTATCAGAATTAAACATAGACCCAAACAGTGCTGTACAAGTAGCACCAGAAACGCTTTTATCTACAGCGCAATATACTTTCTATAATGCCCTACATGGCACTGGTATTAATTCCGGTTGGGGATTACTAATGGTTCAATATTGGGCTGAAAATGAATATACTGATGATAGTAGATACAACCAAGATATTACTTCTTTCGGTGGAACTTGGAGCGCTATGTACGCTAATGTATTAAAAGAATTAGACGCGGCAAAAACATTAGTAGACGCTCAAAATGTTTCTGATGCAATTAAAAACAATCAAAAAGCAATTATAGACGTTATGTCTGCACAAGTTTATGCTTTTATGACAGATGGTTTTGGTAGTGTTCCTTATACAGAAGCGCTAGGAGAAGATACATCACCAGCTTATGATTCTCAAGAAGTTATTTATAAAGGAATTTTAGAAACATTAGATAATGCTTCTAAATCCTTTAACACCTCTGCTCCATCATTTAACTCAGGAGAGTTAGTATATAATGGTAATGTTGCAAGCTGGATTAAATTCACTAATTCATTGATGCTTAGATATGCAATGAGAATTGTTGATGTAGACCCTGCAACTGCTAATACATACATTAATATTGCTAGTGCTAACCTTATGGATGATAATTCAGATAGTGGTTTATTTGTTTTTGATTCTAATCCAGCAAGAGCTAACCCTATGTTTAGAAATGCAAGTCCATTAGTTAGTAATAGAGATGATTTTGCTGTTTCAGAATATTTAGTACAAACATTAGAAGGTTTAGGAGATCCAAGATTAGCAGAATTTGCTAAAGAAACTGCGACAGGCGATTTTGTTGGTATGCCTTACGGCTTAGTTGATAACGCAGCAACTGCTTTAAAACCTAGCACTTCAAGACCAAATGATAACGTAAGAGCAGCTACAGCTCCACATGTTATTATGTCATATTCTGAAGTTCAATTTTTATTAGCTGAAGCTTATCAAAGAGGTAGTTTAACAGGAAATGCCGCAGACGCATATTCAAATGGAGTTTCTGCATCTATGAACTATTGGGGAATTAATAATGCAACAGCTATAGAGGCCTACGTTACTAGTAACCCCTATAATGCCGCTAATTGGAAAGAGTCTGTAGGTGTACAAAAATGGATTGCTTTTTATATGAATGGTTTTGAAGCATGGAATGAATGGAGAAGATTAGATTATCCTGTTTTAGCAGTACCTGCTGATGCGGTAATCCAGTCTATACCCGTTAAAATGCCTTATGTCTTAGCAGAGACTCAGACTAATTCTGCAAGTTTAAATGCTGTTACTTCAACTCCTGCAAATATGACTACCAAAGTTTGGTGGGATGTTAATTAATATAAAAATATAGTGACTATATTTATTTCATAGAAAGAGGCTGTCTAAAAAGACAGCCTCTTTCTTTATCTTTGAAAAATGCGTAAGTTTTTAATGTTTAAAACAAAATAATAAAGATTAAACAAACTCTAAAACATTGTATTCTAAGCTACTTTCTCCTTTTTTTAAACAATTTGTAACTATTCAGCGGAAGTTTGTTAGTTATTAACAATTTTAGTTAGATTTTCAATAGATTCTTAAGGTTTAGTAAAAAAGCACTGTTTTATTCACATTGGTTCATAAGTCAATGATTGTATTTTTGGAGGAGATATGACACAATGGAGAACCTTTGGAAACACTATTAAAACAGTAATGGGATTACGTTTGTCTAATGCCGATCCTGCAACAGGTAGAACTGTATTTAATGCAGCAATGTCTGGTGCAATTTCATCAAATGCAAATAACATCCAATATACGTACTTAACTGAAGACACGAATGATAACCCTTGGCAAGATCGTTTTGAATCTAGAAGAGATTATTTAATGAGTGATGTTTTTGTAAATGTTTTAATAGGGTCAGGAACCAATGTTGCTCCAGAAGATCCAAGATTAATGGCATTCGCAGAACCTGCAACGACCTCAGGAACTTATGTTGGTGCTCCTTATGGATTGTCTAACTCTGCAACCGATGACTATTCCTTTATTACGAATAATATCATTAATACAGGTGATGCACCTTTAATGATCTACACGTATGCAGAAATTCTTTTCGCAAGAGCTGAAGCTGCTTCAAAAGAATGGACTACTGAAGATGCTGCAACGCTTTATGGTCAAGGAGTATTAGCTTCTATGGCTCAATGGGGTGTAGATAGCGCTGCTGCGACTGCATATTTAGCTGCTAATCCTTATTCAGGTGTTGCTGATATTGCTTATGAAAAATGGGTTTCTCTTTACTTGCAGGGGTATAACAGCTGGGCTGAATGGAGAAGATTCAAAGCAGAAGGAACCGACTCTAGAATTCCTTTAATCATTGCAGTTGATCTATTATCAAATGCAACAGGCATTCCTCAAAGACATGGATACTCTGCAACTGCAGGTTCCTTAAATGAGGCAAATTACAATGCAGCAGTTTCTGCGCAAGGGATAGATGAATTAGATACTGTTCTTTGGTTGTTCAAATAACATAAGAATTACAATTAACTAAAAAAACCAGTCAGAAATGACTGGTTTTTTTTTTATATATCAAAAAACAGATATATTTTTAATGTTTAAAGCAAAAGTTTAAAGCTTAAACAAGCCCTAAACCATGCAATTCTGCTCTCAATTCTATTTTCTTTGAACAAATTAGTGTTAAAAAATTGTTTTATTAAGTTTTATTTAAGACTTTTGGAGGAAATTAATTCAAATAATTATACAATGAAAACAAAGTTTAATGGAATTTTAACGCTGTTACTGGCGTTTGTCGTGCAAATATCCTTTGCGCAAGAGAAGACTATTACTGGTACTGTTTCTGATAGTTCAGGTAGTTTACCAGGAGTTAGTATCATAATTAAAGGAGGTACAACCGGTACTGAAACAGATTTTGATGGTAAATATTCTATTATGGCTAAAACGGGCGATGTTTTAGTATTTAGATATTTAGGCTATAAAGTTGTTGAAAAAAAGGTCGGTTCTTCAAGTATTATTAGTGTTAAGTTAGAAGAAGATGCTAATGTTTTAGATGAAATTGTAGTTGTAGGTTATGGTACTTCTACAAAAGAAGCTTTTGTTGGTACAGCAGCCGTTGTAAAACAAGAACAGCTAGAAGTTAAGAACTTTTCAAATGTTTCTCAAGCATTAGCTGGGGAAGTTGCTGGAGTTACTGTAATTAACGGTTCTGGTCAGCCAGGTTCTGTAGGTACTATTAGAATTAGAGGTTATGGCTCTGTAAACGGAAACAGAAACCCACTGTATGTAGTAGATGGTGTTCCTTTTAATGGAAATCTAAACTCTATTAACCCAGCAGATATTGCTAGTACCACAGTTTTAAAAGATGCTACCGCTACCGCAATTTATGGTTCTAGAGGGGCAAATGGTGTAGTTTTAATTAACACCAAGCAGGGTAAAAATGGTAGTTCTTATATAGAAATTGATTTTAAAACAGGGATCAATGACCAAGTTTTGGATAGATATGATGTTGTCACTTCTCCAGAAGAATATATTGGTTACGTGTGGGAAGGAATTAAAAATAGAGGTATGATAGAAGGAAATCCTGATCCTGCCGGCTTTGCAAACGACAGATTATTTACAGGAAACTATATAGCGCCGGGCTATAATATGTGGAATGTAGCTACTGCTGCAGAATTAATAGACCCTGCAACTGGCTTAGTTCGTGCAGGTGTTGGAAGAAAATATACACCGCTAAGATATGCAGATGTTGCTCTAGATGCAGCAGTAAGAACTGAAACCAGTATCAGAATGGGTGGTGGTAATGATGACACGAAGTACTTTGCCTCTTTTGGTTATTTAGATGATAATGGTGTTTCTATCAATACAGGATATAAAAGATACACTACGCGTCTAAATTTAAGTAGTAACATTAAACCCTGGTTAACCGTAAATTCTAATATTGGATATGCGTATTCTGAACAAATTGAAAACGGACAAATAGCAGGTTCTGAAAATGTTTTTGAGTTTGCTGATAAAATGGCTCCCATATTCCCTGTATTTTTAAGAGATGATAATGGTGATTTGGTACCCGACCTTAATTATGGTGGAAACCAATATGACTACGGCTCTTTATCTGGATTTAGAGATAGACCAAATGCAAACGGCTTAAACCCGATGGGTTCTGCAAATTACGATTTTAACGGAACAAACCGTCATGAAGTAAATGGTAACTTTTCTGCTACTTTTAAACTTATGGATAATTTAACTGCAGAATTCCGTTATGGAGCGCAATATTGGACGCAAAGAAATAGAGATTATACCAACAAATTTTACGGAGGTGGTGTAGCTACCGGTGGTGATTTAACGGTTAATGATTTTTCTAGATTAACGCAAAACATTTTACAAATTGTAAAGTATAATAAATCTTGGGGTAACCACTCTTTTGATGCTTTAGTTGCGCATGAGAGCAATGAACAAGTAGATCAAGTATCTTCTGTATCAAAAGGATTACAAATAAGTCCATTCTTATATGATCTAGATAACTTTCAGTCTGCTCTAGGGTTGGCTTCAGGATATTCTGAGGGTTTTACTATTGAATCTTATTTTAGTCAATTGAGTTATAACTATGACCAAAAATATTACTTATCTGCTTCTGTTAGAACAGATGGATCTTCTAGATTTGTTAATGAGAAATGGGGAACGTTCGGTTCAGTGGGTGCATCTTGGATAGCTTCAAAGGAAGATTTTTTACAGGATAACAAAATTTTAAGTTTTTTAAAATTTAAAACTTCTTATGGTGTTACTGGAGATCAAGCAGGAGTAGAATTATTCTCTGGTTTTAACCTTTATAATGGTGGTAATTTAGGAGGTAGTATTTCCTTAGCTCCAGGATTAAATGGTAACCCAGATCTTACTTGGGAAACTACGAAACAATTTCAGTTTGGTGCAGAAATGAGTTTTGGAAAATATTTGGACGTAAATTTAGACTACTACAGTAAACTTACTGATAACCTAATTTTTAACCGTTTTGTAGGACCTTCTCAAGGTATCTCTTCTATTACTGTGAATGATGGAGAATTGATCAATGCTGGTTTAGAATTTGATATTACAGGGCATATCATTAACAAACCAGGATTTACATTAGACTTATCTGTAAACGGAGAAATTGTCAATAATGAAATTAAGACAATGCCATTAGATCCAGCAACTGGATTACCGCAGGTGTTAACCCCTAATGGAAGATATGGATGGTCTGCAGGTAGATCTATCTTTGACTTCTATTTGCGTGAATGGGCCGGTGTAGATCCATCTGATGGAGCGCCAATGTGGTATCAATATTTTGATGATGAAAACAACAACGGTATATTAGATGCTGGTGAACCAACATCTGGAAGTACACCATGGGTTCCTTCTGATGCCACTATTGCAAATAACACGGGTTCTATTGTAGAATACCAAACAAAAGTTCCAGGAGCAAATATTCAAAAAACTGTTACCAAAACGTATGCTAATGCTTCAGAAGTTTATAATGAGAAATCAGCAATTGCTGATGTAAGAGGAGCATTCCGTTTATCAGGAAAGGCAGGTAACTTTAATTTTGCCACTCAATTCACATATAGTTTGGGGGGGTATGCTTATGATGCCCAATATGGAGAATTAATGTCAGATCGTTTTGGTGCCGCTGGTAATAACTTCCATAAAGATATCGCAAATAGATGGCAAAATCCTGGAGACATTACAGATGTTCCTATATTATCAGATAATGCTATTGTAAATGGTACTAATGGTTCAACAAGATTTATTACCTCTACAGATTTCTTAGCATTAAATAACATCAATATTGGTTATACGCTACCAAAAAAATACACAGATAAAATATCTTTGCAAACTCTAAACATATGGCTTGCAGCAGATAATTTGTTTCAATCTACTGCTCGTAATGGATTTTTTCCAGGAACTAATGAAGCTGGAAATTCAGGTCGAAGATTATACGCACCAATGACTACAATGACATTAGGTGTGCGAGTGAAATTTTAATAAAATAAATTAAAAACATAAAAAAATGAAAAACTTAATTAAATTCGGATTATTCTCTGCGTTGGCAATTACAATGGTAAGCTGTGGAGATGAGTTCCTAGAAAAACCAGCTCTTAGAGGCTCGGAGACACTTACATCTGCGCAACTGCTTCAAGCTTCTGAAGTGGACCCTGCTGTTGGGGGCGCCTTAATGGGCGGAGTGTATTCACTTACTTTTACTTTCAATAGTGGAGGCTCAGGTGGTAGCCATACTGATTTTGGACATAAATCATATGACGTTTTTAGTGATATGTTATCGAGTGATATGGCCTTAAGCCAAAGTGTGTACGGTTGGTATAGAGCTGACATTACAGAATACCAAGCACCCCTAGATTTTACAAATGGTGCTAACAGACAAGTATGGAGATATTACTACAGAATTGTTAGGGGTTGTAATGAAGTTATCGACGGTTTAGGAGGTGATGAGTTTACACCAGAATCTGCAGCTAATAAAGCCGTAATGGGACAAGCAAAAGCTTTACGTGCTCATTCATACTTCTATTTAACTCAATTTTATCAAAAATCGTATGACGCCTCAGAACCAATTCTTCCATTGTACAGAAATTCTTTAGAGGTTAATGGTCCTAAGGTTACTGCCGCTGAAATCTATGACTTAATGGAATCTGATTTAACAGATGCTATTGCACTTTTAGAAGGTTTCTCTAGAGCTAACAAAACAGAGATTAATCAATCGGTTGCTCAAGGAATCTATGCTTATGTTTTAGGGGCTAGAGGTACAGATTACGCTAAAGCTTACGACATGGCAAAAGCTGCTATTGCTGGTGGTTATACAGTAATGAGTAGTACTGAAATTACAGGTGGTTTTAACGAGGTAAGCACACCAGGATGGATGTGGGGTGTTGATTTAAATGATGAAATTGGATTAGGTTTGGTTTCATGGTGGGGTCAAATGGATTACTTTAGTTACTCTTATCCAGCATTTGGTGATTCTAAATCTATTGATCAAGGTCTTTTTGATGCAATACCTGCGAATGACTTTAGAAAAGAACAGTTTAATGTGAATCCTGGATCAGCGACACACTTATTGCCTTTAAATAAATTTTACGATAGCGATAGAACTAGATACGGTTCATCGAGAATTGTAAAAGCAGATTATGTATACATGAGAGTTGCAGAAATGCACCTTTTAGCAGCTGAATATGCAGCATTTAGTAATAATGATGCGCAGGCAAGAACTGAATTAAAAGCTTTAGTGAGTCAAAGAGTACCAGACGCATCTTATATTGATGGTTTATCTGGACAACAGTTAAAGAATGAAATTTACCTACAAACTAGAATGGAATTATGGGGAGAAGGTAAAAGTTATTTAGCGATGAAGCGTAATAAAGCAACTACAGTTAGAGGTTCTAATCACTTAACTTTTGTTGGGGAGCCAATTCCTTACAATGATGAGCGTATGACTTTTGAGATTCCAGAAGGTGAAATTCAATTTAATCCTTTTATTTCTACTCAAAACAACTAATAAAAACTGTTTGCATAGGAGATTTTAAACCTCCTATGCAAACTTAATAAAATATAAAAATGAAAAATTTAAAATTATACTCATTACTTTTTATAGCCATTGCTGCATTTAGTAGTTGTGAAGAGGATGTTGAAGCTCCTGGAACAGCATACGCTTCTTTTGAAGCATATTTAGGACAAGATATTACGGTATCCCCAAATACAGATTTTCCACAAGCAGTTAAAGTTTATGCAGCGAATATTACGGGTTCAGATAGAACAATAGCTTTAACGTTATCAGGAACTTTAGATGCTTCGTCTTACGAAGCACCAACCTCTGTAGTCATTCCTGCTAATTCTAATGAAGGAACTTTAAACGTTGTTTTTAAAGATGTAAATTTAGACATTATTACAGACAAAACGTTAACGATTACGATGACTGATTCAGCAGAATTAGCCGTGGGTGAAGACATTACGTTTAACGTAGCTAAAGGTTGTAATGCAGGATCTAGTAAGTTCAAAATTGCTGTATCCTTAGATTCATGGCCAGAAGAAGTATACTGGAGAGTTGTTGATACCGATGCAGGAGTAATTGTTATCGCCAATAATGATGTAGCTGGCTTTGGTGGTTATGCAGGGTTAAGCGGAACACAAAGAGATGCTACATGTTTACCAACCGGTAACTATGTATTTGAGATCTTTGATGGCTATCAAGATGGCGGTGGTGCTGTAAGCTTTACATTAGATGGGGTTCAAGTATTTAGCAATAACGGTAGTTACGGTGCAGGAACAAGCTTTGAATTTAGTATTTAACAAAAGCATTAAAAATAATTAGATAAAAATCGTAATCATTTGATTGCGATTTTTTTTTTACAAAAAGAAAAAACATTGACAGAAACAACAAACATTTTCGGTATCAGAGCTATTATTGAAGCGATAGAGAGTGGCTCTACGATCAATAAAATTTACCTTCAAAAAGGTTTAAGAGGTACTCTTTTTTATGAATTAGACAAATTAATCAAGGAGAAAAAAATTGCAACAAGTGGCGTTCCTGTTGAAAAATTAGATAGATTATCTAAAAACAATAATCACCAAGGTGCTGTTGCTCAGATATCTCCTATAGAATTTCATGATTTAGAAACCTTGATTAACAGGACCATAGAAAGCGGTGAAGTTCCACTTTTTATCTTATTAGATCAACTTTCTGATGTTCGCAACTTTGGTGCCATTATAAGAACTGCAGAATGTACAGGCGTTCATGGTATTATAGTACAAAACAATGGTAGTGCTCCTGTAAATGCAGAAACCATTAAAACTTCTGCGGGTGCCGCCTTTAAGATACCTATTTGCAAAGTAGATCATTTAAAAGATGCTATTTTTTTATTACAAGCATCTGATGTAAAA